>CALJHI010000045.1 GCA_938075575.1 uncultured SAR86 cluster bacterium
AACTTTAGGTATTGAAACATCTTGTGACGAAACAGCGATTGCTGTCTATGATTCTACTGAAGGAATTATCGGTGAATCTATCTTCAGTCAGATTGATATGCATGCCGAATATGGTGGAGTGGTTCCAGAACTGGCATCTAGAGACCACTGCAATAAGATAATTCAAGTCTTTAGAGCGGCGACACATGGCATCGATATAAACACCATTGACCAAATAGCATATACTGCAGGGCCAGGCTTGCTTGGTGCCTTATTGATTGGAGAAAGCTTTGCTAAAGGGCTTTCATACTCTTTAGGTATACCCCTTATCCCAGTTAATCATTTAGAAGGCCACCTTGTTTCTCCAGGTATGGAGTTTTCTGAAATTAAGCCTCCCTACATCTGCCTTCTTGTTAGTGGAGGGCACACAATGATTGTAGATGTTAAGGATATAGGCAATTATGAAATTTTAGGCCAATCTGTTGATGATGCAGTTGGTGAAGCATTTGATAAGGTTGGAAAGTTATTAGATCTTCCTTACCCTGGCGGACCTCACATAGAAAGAATTGCTTTGGAGGGAAATTCTTCAGCATATGATTTTCCAAGGCCAATGATTCATAGTAATAACTTGAATCTGAGTTTTAGCGGATTAAAAACTGCTGTTTTGTATAAAGTTAAAGAGATACGCGACCTAGACAATAAAGCAAAATCTGATGTAGCCGCTTCTTTTCAGCGCGCAGTAATAGAAGTCTTAACAAAAAAAATAAAAAAAACTATAGAGTCATCAAATAGAAAAAATGTAATTATTGCTGGAGGCGTTGCTGCAAATAAAAACCTTAGATCATCGATGAAAGAGCTCGAGCAAGCATTAGGCATTAAAGTTTATTATCCAGATTTAAAATACTGTGGTGACAATGCAGCAATGATCGCTTATCTTGGTTCAATGCGAACTTCTTTAAATAAAACTATTTCTAATTCTAGTGTAAGAGCTAGATGGCCACTAACAGAACTATCATGATGCAAGATATTATTTATATAAAAGATTTAAGAGTTAAAACCATTATTGGAATTTTTGATTGGGAAAGAAAAGTTAGGCAAGAAGTTAGTATAGATATAGAGTTTCCTTTTGACTGTGTAAAAGCAGCATCAACGGACTCAATAGACGATGCAATAGACTATAAAGCCATAACAAAAGCAGTCATAAAATTTGTTGAAGACTCATCTTTTAATCTTCAAGAATCACTAGCGGAGGGTATTGCCTCTTTAATTAAGAACGACTTTGATATTAAATCTTTAAAACTTCGAGTATCAAAGCCTGGAGCTTTAAGAGGCGCTAAAGATGTTGGACTTATAATTTATAGATAATGAAGTATTTTCTTTCAATTGGAAGCAATATCAATCCAGAAGATAATATAAAGTTTGCTATAGACGAGCTAAGTTTGGTTTTAGATGCTTTAAATATTTCTACAACTCATAAAACACCGTCAGAAGGCTTTGAAGGAGATGATTTCCTCAATTTAGCAATAAGCGGGCACTCTGAAAAATCTTTTAATGATCTCAATATAGTTCTCAAGAATATTGAAGACAGAGCTGGAAGAGATAGGAATGTTCCAAAATTTAGCTCAAGATGCCTAGATATTGATATTGTTCTCCAGATAGAGAATGATAATATTATTTATGAAAGCGATGAAATTAAAAAATACTCATTTGTTTCTGAGCCTTTAAAAGAGATTATTTAAAGTTTTTTTCCACAATAGACCATGCTCCCTCGGAAAGAGGGTAAACCTTCATACCTCTGTCTTCTGCATGCTTGCTCGCTGCAGTTCCATCCCTTACTCTGCCTAGAATTCCTTGACATATTGCTGCTACTTTAAAAATATTAAAAGCCATATAAAACTCCCAATTTGAAGATAAGTCTTTTCCAGTTGTCTCAGAATACATATCTCGATACTCTAACTCATTTGGAACACCCAATTCTTTAAGTTTTGCATAGTCAGAATAAATCGGTTCAGTTCTCCAGGTTAAACAGTGATAACTAAAATCAGCAATCGGATGTCCGAGAGTGGATAGCTCCCAATCAAGAACTCCTATAACTTCATTATTTTTCAAGATCATATTATCTAAGCGGTAATCACCATGAACAATTGAGGTTTCATCATCATTTGGAATATTTTGAGGGAGCCATTCAATAAGATTGTTCATTGCCTGGATATTATCAGTTTCTGAAGCTTGATATTGCTTAGACCATCTTGAAACCTGTCTAGCAACATAGTTACCAGGCTTTCCATAGTTTTCGAGACCTACTTTTTTATAGTCAACGCTATGAAGTGAAGCTAAAGTCTTATTTTTATTTTGATAGATCTTAATCCTTTCTTCCTTGGTTAATGAAGGGAGCATTGGGTCCCAAAAAATATCACCATCTAAACAATCCATTACAAAAAATGCTGTTCCAGCAATGCTCTCATCCTCACATAACCCATAAGTTTTAGGAACAGGAACATCAGTTTCATAGAGGGCGGTAATTACTCTATACTCTCTGTCTACAGCGTGAGCAGATGGGAGCAATTTACCCGGAGGCTTTCTTCTTAAAACTAAATTCTTACCTTCTGTAATTATCTTATAGGTTGGATTAGATTGCCCACCTTTAAACTGCTGAATAGCTTTTATAGAACCAGCCCCAGGAACATAGGCATCAATCCATGGCTGAAGTTTAGATGCTTCAATTTTTAGATTATCAGCAACCTCTTTAGTACCAGAGAATATCTCATCATAATTTTCTACATCATGCGTCATTATAAAGACCTTCCTCCATCAACCTTAATTACTTGGCCTGTAATATATTTAGCGTCTACCAAGAACTTCACAGTATTTGCAATATCCTTTTCGCTACCCATTCGCCTTAATGGTATATTGTTGATAACCTTACTTTTATGTTCCTCATCCCAAGTAACATTAGGTGGTTCTAGCATTGCGCCAGGCGCAATAGCATTAACAGTTATACTGGGCCCTAGCTCTCTTGCTAGACCCTTGGTTACTGATTCTAACCCGCCCTTGGCAGCAGAGTATACAGAGAAATTTGCAACTCCTTTGCTTAGATTAGTATCAGTTATATTAATAATCGAGCCCTTTGATCGTGCAATTAAGTCATTAAGGCCTTTTATTAAAAAAAGAGGACCTTTTAAATTTGACCCTACTAAATTGTCCCAGTCATCCAGAGATGCAGATTTAATTGGAGTGGGAAAGAAGCTTGAAGCATTATTAACAAGAACATCAAGAGAGTCAAACATGCCTCTACACTCAGAAATCATTCTTGTTATATCATCATCATTGTCTAAATTTGCTTGAATAATTTTTGCTGTATTAGGTCGAGTATTATTAATCTCAAGCGCAAGATTCTCTGCATCTATTCTTGAAGAGTTAAAATGAATAATAATATTCCAGTCTAAGCGTGAAAAGGTGAGCGCAATTTCTTTACCTATTCTTCTAGCAGCACCAGTAATCAATATAGTCTTATTCATAATATTTCCAATAATAGCTTATTGTACATCTCTCTTTTTTCTTCTTGGATCATATCAGGACTAATATTTTTCAGATTTGAAAAATCTAAATCCTTTACTGCCTCCAAGATTGAAATAATTAGATCATGAGAATCCTGTAAAGAATCAATCTCCAAAAGATCTCTTATAATATTTTCATTTCTTTTGAAGTTTATTTTTTGAACTAAAGCACTTAACTCATCAATTTCTAGGCATATGTTAATTTTTGAAATTAATTTAAGAACATTGCATGCGCTTATATAATCTTTTGGAACTGGCAGGTTCTTACTTAGAGAAAATGCATTATTTTTTTCCAATTCAGCCCATTTAACTTCATTACTATTTCCTATTTTACACATAGGCTCACAGAGGTTCTGCAAGAAATCTTTGTTCATACCATATTCTAATATCATCTTAAAGAAAGCATCAGTATATTGAGAGGATAGTGCTTTATTAATTTCAGACCAAAGCCTGTCAGATGAAAGTTTTCCTATTTCTCCTTTTTTTACTATCTCATTAATAATTGATGAAGTTTGCTTGCTCACCTCAAAGCTATTTAGATGTCCATAAGATTTAAATCTAGCTAATCGTATTGCTCTAAGGGGGTCCTCAGAGAAAGCCTTAGATACATGCCTAAATACTTTGTTTTCAAGATCTTGTATTCCCATAAAGGGATCAATAATTTTTCCATTTTTATCTTGAGCAATTGCATTAATAGTTAGATCTCTTCTGCGCAGGTCATCTTCTAAAGTAACATCTTTGCCACAGTAAAAATTAAAACCCTTATATCCATAACCGCTTTTCTTCTCTGTTCTTGCTAGCGCATATTCTTCTTTTGTTTCAGGGTGAAGAAATACAGGAAAGTCTTTTCCAATTGGTTTAAAGCCATCTGAAATCATCTCTTCAGGAGAACTTCCAATAACAACCCAGTCACTATCACTAGGCTTTTCCCCCAATAGACTGTCTCGAACAGCCCCACCAACTTTATAAATTTCCATTTCTATTTACAGAATACATTTTTTTATCTTCCAATCTAATTGCTGTAAGTTTTTTACCCCAAACACAACCAGTATCAAGCCCAATTATATTACTTAAATTAGTATTTCCTTCAATAGATGCCCAATGACCAAAAATTATAAACTCATCTTTACTTAATATAGTTTTAGTTTGATTAAACCATTTGTACAAACCTTTTCTGGGCTCAGCATCTTTTATCGATAAGTTTAGAGATCCATTTTTTTCAACAAAACGCATCCTAGTAAAGTAATTAATAATTACTCTTTGTCTCTCATGGCCAGAAAGATCATTAGACCATCTTTTTGGAACATCTCCCCATATATTATCCAAGAGTGATGAGGGCTCATCTCTCAAAGCCTTACTAATTTCATCAGAAAAAGACTCTGCATCATCAAGACTCCATAAGAACGGTATCCCTGCATGAGAGATATAGAATTTTTCATTACTTTTATTAATAGTTATTTTTCTTAGCAGGGGAGTTGACCGCATCCAGTCATATATCTCAAAGGCTATTGAGGAATCAAGAATACTTTGCAAAGATTCATCTTTACCACCCTTACTTATTAAATACATTAAATAAAAATCATGATTCCCCAGAACAGCTTGGACAGATTCAGGATTAGAAATGCAAAACTCCATTACACCTAAAGAATCCTCACCCCTGTTTACTAGATCGCCAGCAAGAACGATAGTATCTTTTGATGGGTTAAATTTTATTTTATTTAATAAAAGTTGTAGCTCATTATTGCAGCCTTGAACATCCCCAATTACGTAGTGAGACATCTTATGCTTTTATATTCTTCGAGATCTTAATGTAGTCATCAATTTGGAGATCTTCCGGTCTTTTCTTTGGATCTATGTCGACTAGAGACCAATCTATATTTAATTTTTTAAGATTATTTTGAATATTTTTTCTTCTTGATACAAAAGCCATATCTATTATTCTAAATAGATGACCTTTCTCTTTCAGTGAGAATATTTTTTCTAATTTAGGCGTAAGCCTAATAAAGCTTGAGTTTACTTTTGGCTTTATATCAAATGCATCAGGCGGAACATCAAAAAGTATACGACAGTTAAACAATGATCCAATCTTCAAAGACAGCTTGCCCCAGTTTTTAGTTGACGGAGAGCCCGAAATCTTTTCTGCTACTTCTCTCTGAACTAAAAAATGCATATCTTTAATATTTGAATGATATTCAAGGAGCCTTAATATAATTTGTGTGGAAATATTATAGGGTAGATTGCCTATGATTCTAAAAGCATTATCTCTAATAAAGTCCAAATCCGCATTCATGATATCGCCTTGTTCAAAAGTAATATTACTAGGACCGCCAATATTATTAGATAAATATTTTATATTTTCTGGATCAATGTCCATTGCGTGAATATTAATTCCATTGTTATTAATAGTATTTGTTAATGCCCCCATACCAGGACCAATCTCAAAGAAATAATCACCTTCAATTGGAGTGATGGCTTCTCCCATCTCAAATAATATTGCAGGATCTTTTAAATAATTTTGACCAAACTTTCTTCTTATTCTTCTATCCATCATCTAATAAATCTATTTGCACATTTGAAAGCTTCCAGAAGAGATGAATAGTCTGACCCTTGCTTTCCTGCAATATCGAGAGCCACACCATGATCTACAGAAGTTCTTACTATTGGAACACCAAGAGTAATATTAGTAGCTTTACCAAAACTCAAAGCTTTTAGAACGGGGAGACCTTGATCATGATACATAGCAAGATAAGCATCAGTTTCTTTTAATATTTTTTTTGTGAAAGCAGTGTCAGCAGAAATGGGGTCAGTAATATTAATTCCACTATCTCTAAGCTCTTTTGCAGCAGGCAGCAAAATTTCATTATCTTCTTTGCCAATTTCTCCACCTTCCCCTGCATGAGGATTTAAGCCAAGCATAGTAATTTTAGGGTTAGTAATTTTGAATCTTTCTCTGAGGCCATTATTCAAAATTCTTGCTTTATTAACTATCAATGATTTGCTGATTGATGAGGCAACATTTTTAAGAGGCAAATGTGTTGTTACAAGAGCAACCCTCAATTTATTTGATACAAGGAGCATTAGAACATCACTACTTTGAGTTAGTTCTTGAATTCTTTCTGTATGTCCGGTGAAATTTTTGTCAACTTTAATTATATTTTCTTTACTAATTGGACCAGTTACCAAGCCAATGTTATTACTTTTTTGTGCTAGCCTTATTCCATAATCGAGGTTTTTAAGAACATAACTAGCATTAGATTTATAAAGCTTTCCAGGGTTTGTATTTTTACATTTTGATAAAACTAGATTTTGCAAGCATCCCCTTTGATTCTTTATAAGCTCATCTGGGCTGGATAAATTGGAAATTTTAATTCTATTTGAAATTAATTTAGATCTATCTTTCAAGAGAGAAGAATCTGATAAGGTTAAAATTGGAGTTTTTAATTTCTCCCAGTGTTCTGAATTCGCTAGTCGAATTATTAGATCAATTCCTATTCCAGATGGTTCTCCTGGAGAATAAATTAGTTTTTTCAATCTAAATCTTTAATCTCTATGAAAGCCTCTGCTCTCATAGAGCGCAAGGTATTTTCAAGTTCTTCATCATATTTTCTAGAGTAGAGAATATTAAATGCTCTATTTTCTATGGTATCTCTAGTCATATCTTTATTTCTCTCTTCAAGGACCTCTAAAAAATGGAATCCGAACTCAGTTTGAAATATTTCAGACGTAACCCCAATTTCAATATTAGTAAATGTCTTCTCAAACTCTGCAGCTGTGATACCTTTACCCATCCATTCTAGCTCACCACCTTTTAGTGCTGACCCTGGGTCTTCTGAAAACTCTTTTGCAAGCTCTCCAAAGTCTTCCCCATCCATAACTCTATCCCTAATCAATATTAACTCTTGTTCAGTTTCATCAAGATTTCTAATCTCTGATGGCATTAGAAGAATATGTCTCACCAGCCACTGATCCTCATACCTGACAAAGTCACCTCTTTTTTCTTCTATTTTAAGAATATGGAATCCAGATCCGCTTTCCAGAGGAGGAGTATGTTCTCCAACATCTATGCCGTTAAGGGCATTCGCATACAGGCTTGGCATATCTGAAATTTTTCTCCAATTCATTAAGCCGCCGCTTGAGGCATTAGAGCTTATAGATTTTTCTTTAGCTAAATCTGCAAAGATTACCCCTTCATCAATAGAGTTAACAATTAATTGCGCATCAGAAGCTGTTTTCACTAGTATCTGCCTGACAAGAAGCTCTGGCTCCAGCTCTTTTAAGGACTCATCTGTTGCAAGAAAAGCATCAAATTCTTTATCCGTTATATTTATAGAAGAACCAACCCTGCCTCGTTGAATTCTTTGAATAGTCATTTCTTTTTTAATATTTTCTCTTAGGGAGTCATAAGACTCTCCTTGAGAGTTTAAATAACCGATGAATTCTTCTAACGCCATTCCATTATTAGCAGCCAATCTCGATATAGTGGTATTTAATTCAGTATCACTAATTCTTATGCCAGCCCTTTCTGCCATTTGCAGTTGAAGCTCATCGATAATGAGTTTCTCTATAGTTTGTTCTTTTAAGACTTCAATAGATGGCTTAGGTATTTTCTGCTCATCATATCTTTTAATAATTTCTGAAAGTGCAAATTCGATTTGAGATTCCATTAAGATACCATCATCGACTATCACAGCAATCCTATCTAAAGTCTCAATTTTAGAAAAAGTAGGAATAGAGATTAAGGCAGCAAATAGGAATATTGTTTTTTTCATAATAGATTAGTAATTTAGAAGCGAATTATTAAACAATCTGCTCATTTTATCAAAGGATGAATTAAAACCTTTTAACTCAATGCTGAGATTAATTCTACTCTTATTCTCAATATCAATAATATTATTCCATGCATTGTTCAGATATTGATATTCAATTTCATTATTCAGGCCGTTATATCGAGATAACTCTTTATCTGAAAAAGTTAGCTGAAGGCCAATACAACAATCTTGGTATGCTATGCCAATAACACTTTCAATATTGGTGTTTGTATTATGGTCTCTCTTAATTTTTGCTAAAAAATCAATTTTAGAAGTAACATTAAAACTAGCGAAAGCCTCTGAATAATCCAACGGGACATTAAAGCTTCCCGCCATTCTTCTGTATCTTCTTGAGTATCCATAGGAACCCCTAACATTTGAAGTTTTGATATTTAACCCTCCTAGAAGGAGAGAATCATTTTTTTTATTAAGCCCACCATACATCATTAGCATGGTATTTTTTTTTGGCATAAAACTTCCCATCACCATAATTGGTTCAGAATTCATATTTTTTATAGAAGAGCTCATTCCGATTGAGCTATCTATGTTAGCTCCATGCATCATTGGATCAATCCAGACCCTTCTATCTTGGATATACATTTTTTTTGATATATCTAATTTTAGTTTGCGCATACCCATCACCCTTTTTTGATAGCTCAGACCAAGGGTGTAAAACTTTTGATCTCCAATTCTATCAAGCCCAGAAAACCTATAATTATTTTCGAGCTGGTTATCTATTGAAAGAGAATCCGAATCAAAAATCGGGTTGTTGGACTGATCTTCATAGCCAACGTACCCAAAAGCAATACTTGGCTCAATAATTTTTACAGTGTTATTAACTGTCTTAAAATAAGAAGAGCTAATTCGCATCAGCAAGTCAGGCACCAAAACATCATTTGCTTTATTATTGTTTTGTAAATCATAGGAAATGCTTTTAAACCCAACGTCTGATGAAAGTTTTACATCACGGTATTTGTAATTACTATTAAGATTCAAAGACGAAAATAACCTTGTCCCTTCATCAGGATTATTATCTCTGAATAGATAATTTCCCATCACCTGGTATCCATGAAACCCATGAATAGCACTTGCATTGAATTTTGCATAATTTAGCTTGTAAGAAATATTAAATATCTCATTACTTTTTAAGTAATTAATATTTAACTCAGGTGATTTTTTATAACCATTTGTCAGAATTGGATTAAGGCTTTGATACGCTTGATGTCGAATAGATATATCTAATCCACCAAATGAGCTTTCGATTTTTATGTTTTGATTTAAATTTTCAGACCTTTGATTTCCTAAAGCAACGATATCACCTGGCAAATCCCTTAGAACCATTGAATCAGATGCTTTTGACCAATCAATGCTTCCATTAAAGGTGTTAGTTTGGAAGCTATCTTTAAAAGAATACGCCCATCTATCTTTCTTAGAAGTATTAAATTCTTTAGAGAACTCTTTATCTTTACTTAAGAATATCGCATCAAAGTTCCTCATTGAATTCTGTCCATGAAGATATCGACCATTAAGCTCAAAGCCGAACCCTCTTTTTGCAATATACCTCGGAGCAATTGTAATATCAGATTTTTCTGATGTGACTTTATAAAAAGGAGATAAAAAATCTAATCCATCAGAAGAGTATGAAAAAACTGGTTCGAGGAAGCCCGAGCTCCTTTCTGAAGAAGTTGAAAAGGGTATTGCAGGAAGGTGAAGGATTGTTTTATCAAAAATTTTCAATGAAACATTTTTTGCAGTACCTCTTTTAGTTATATCATCAACAACTAATTCTTCAGCTTTTAACAACCACCCACTAGATGAATCACCACAGGAAGTAATCGCAGCATCTTGAATATTTAACTTATTATCTATTCCGCCTACTAAGCTATTAAATGAAACTATTAATCCCCTGTCTGATAAAAACATTTTTCCATTACTTAGAGATACCGATCGATTTTCTTTATCAAAAATACCTTCATCAGAAACAAACAAAATGTCATCAAGCTTTATAACGCCATTAGTTTCATAAGAAATAATATTATTATCGCGATCAATCTCTGCATTTCCTGCCTCAAGTAAACCATCATCAAATGCAAGAATCACATTGCCATTTAGAATAAGCTTATTATTTTTGGTGAGCTCAAATTCGTCAGAGCTAATATCAAGACTATCATTAACTGACGCCTCTGTTATTTGATGAGCATAGCTAAAACATGCAAGAGAATTCGATGAAGGAGGAGATAGATATTTCTCTATATCAAATGATGCATATGATGAGAGTGGTATAAAGCTGATAAGTACAAAAGCAACGAATCTATTATTATTATTCATTAAAGTAAACAACATATAAAAATTAGATGGATTTTGAGCAATAAAGTTCTTATTTTGAAGCCTTTAATGCATCTTCTAGTTGATCTAAATGGTCTTTACCAAAAAATATTTCATTATTAAATATAAACGTTGGAACCCCGAAAGCTCCAGCATCCACAGCATACTGTGTATTTGCAATTAGTTTATCTTTACATTCCTGGGTATGAATAATTTCTTTAATCTTTTCTGACTCTAAACCAGCCTCATCAAGAGCCTTATAAAAAGTGTTTTCATCAGCCATATCAATATTTTTCTCCCAAACAGCTGAAACAATACATTCTAAATAGTCATCAAAAGCATCAAGCTCCTTTGCAGCAAGTAAGCCCCTTTGAATATTTACAGTTTTCATTGGGAAGTTAGAATTAAATTGAAATTTATTCAGCGAGTGTTTTTTAATAAATCTATTCATCTCAGTCATCTGATATTTCATTTTACTTTCTACATCAGAGAATGCTAAAAAAGGAGGCTTATTATTTGTTAAGTGCATTATTCCTCCAAGTAAGCATGGGACATAATTAAACTGGGCGCCTGTTCTCCTTTCAAAATCAGGAAGGATCTTATAAACCATATAAGCATTTGGGCTTGCTATATCAAAGATAAAGTCTACTTTCATTTTCACCTGCAATTTTGTAAAGTGGAATAAAAATATTAAACACTTTTATGAAAGATTTATCAAAGTTTTCAGCTGTGATTATCGGTGCTGGCGATGCTACAGGCTCTGCCATAACAAGAAAGTTTGCATCTCAAGGCTATAAAGTATGTCCTGTTAGAAGACCAAAGAGCATATTAAAATTAAACACCCTTTGTGATGATATCAATCAGTCAGGAGGGTTCGCCAAAGGTTTTGGAGTAGATGCCAGAGATGAAGATGAAATCATTGGATTATTTAAAGAAATTGAAGAATCTGTTGCACCCATTGATGTAGTAGTCTTTAACCCAGGAGCAAATGTTTACTTTCCAATAGTAGAGACATCCTCTCGGGTGTATAGAAAAGTGTGGGAAATGGCAGCATATGCAGGATTCTTAACTGGAAGAGAGGCCGCAAAATATATGAAGGAAAGAGGTCATGGCAGTATATTTTTTACTGGAGCAACTGCATCTTTAAGAGGAAGCTCTGGATTCTCTGCTTTTGCTGGTGCTAAATTTGCTTTAAGAGCACTGGCGCAAAGTATGGCCAGAGAACTCGGTCCTCAAGGAATACATGTTGCACATTTCATTATAGATGGTGCAATTGACACTGAATTCATAAAAGAACTATTTCCTGAAACATATGCCCTTAAAGAGCAAGATGGAATTCTTAGGCCTGACATGATTGCAGAAAACTACTGGAATATTCATTCACAACATAGAAGTGCTTGGACGCATGAGATAGACTTAAGGCCATATATGGAAAAATTCTAGTACAAAATTAACTAATAACTAAAAGGACAAAATGAGTTTAAAAGATAAAGTAATTTTCATTTCAGGTGGAAGTAGAGGTATTGGACTGGCAATGGCAAAAAAAGCAGCCGGCGATGGTGCAAAAATTGTGGTAGCTGCAAAAACATCCGAACCTCATCCAAAACTTCCCGGAACTATATTTACTGCAGCAGATGAGATAATTGAAGCAGGAGGAGATGCATTGCCAGTAGTTTGCGATATTAGAGATGAAGATAATGTTAGAGATGTTATAAATCAAGCAGTAGATCATTTTGGCGGCATTGATATATGCATTAATAATGCATCAGCCATTCAGCTTACAAATGTTACAGATACTGCAATGAAGAGATATGACTTAATGCATCAAATAAATGGCAGAGGGACATACATGGTTAGCAAATATTGCCTCCCTCATCTTATGAAATCAGCAAATCCTCATATATTAAATTTATCACCGCCTCTAGATATGAGCCCTAAATGGTTTTCTGGAACTGTTGCATATACGATGGCTAAATATACTATGAGTATGTGCGTTCTGGGCATGGCTGAAGAATTTAAAGAATTTGGCATAGCTGTTAACGCCTTGTGGCCAAGAACTGCAATTGCGACAGCAGCAGTTCAGAATCATTTGGGCGGAGATGAGATAATGAAGCTCTCAAGAAATGTAGATATTATGGCTGATTCAGCATACGAGATATTAACCAAGGACTCCAAGACCTTTACAGGCAACTTTTGCATTGATGACCTTGTTTTGCATGAGGCGGGTATTAAAGACTTTACAAAATATGCAAATGTACCATTTGCAGAACTAATGCCTGATTTTTTTGTTCCGGATGATACCCCGGTTCCAGATGAAGTCAAAAATAGTTAATTGAATCAATCTGATATATATAAACTAAGCGGTCGCCTTGGGTATGAGCCTCAGAATATTAGCCCACTTAAACTAGAGGCGAGTGGGCGAGAGTATTACAGAATTCAATTAGCAGATAACAAAACAGTTGTTTTATGTTACTTAGACCCTAAGGCTGGAAGCCATACGAAATTTATTCAATTATCAAATCACTTATTGAAATCCAATATATCCTCACCTAAGTTAATTGATTATGACGAGAGCATTGGAGTAACTATTCAAGAAGATTTAGGAGATAAATCCCTGATAGATATTGATATCTTGAATTCAAAAAATGGAATATATTTGGATGAGTCGATTAAGTTGCTTGCTCAGCTTCAATCAAGCTCAATTCCTCAACTGACTTCAATGAATGATTCAAGCATATTAGGCCAGATGAATAAAATGGAAAATATTTTCCTGAGTAAGTTCTTAGATTCTAGTCTTGGGAATCAACTGAATGAATTGACAGAAATTACACTTGAAAAACTGCATCAACAGCCATGGATGAACTGTCACTTTGACTTTGAAAGAAGAAATCTTCATATAAATAAAAATAATGAAATTTGTGTTATTGACTATCAAGATTTATGTCATGGCCCGGTTGGAATAGATTTAGCAGGGATCTTAGTTGATCATTATCAAATTTATCCTAAAGAAAAAATACTTGAAAAGCTTAATATTTATAATCAAGCTATGCAGCTTGATATAAGCGCCTCTGATGCATTTGAATGGCTTCGATGGGGAGGAATACAAAGAGGGATGAGAATTCTTGGGACTCTTGCAGATATTTATATTACTAATGGAAGGTCTTTTCGTTTAAAAGATCTTATTCAGATTTTAGATAATCTTCATGACCTTATACCAAGCAAATATAAAGTCTTAAAAGAAAGTATATCAAGTGAAGTAAAGCCAAGACTAATTTCTAGGATCGATAGCCTATGAAGGCCATGATTCTAGCAGCCGGTCTTGGAAAAAGACTTCGCCCCTTAACTAATACTATACCCAAACCCAATCTTATGGTGGGAGGTAAATCTCTTATTGAAAGAAATATAGAATCCTTGATTAAATGTGGTTTTGAAGAAATCGTTATAAATGTATCTTACTTAAAAGATGATATAAAAAACCATGTGAAAGAAAAATTTCCAAATAGGAAAATCTATTTCTCTGAAGAGTTAACACCCCTAGGAACTGGAGGCGGGGTTCAACAAGCCCTTCATTTATTAGGCAACAAGCCCTTCATTCTAGTAAATGCAGATATATGCCATTCATTTGAATTGCAAAATTTAAATATGGATATTGAATTTACCCACATAATAGGTGTTAAAAATCCTAACCATAATGTGGATGGAGATTTCTCACTTAATGGTAATACGGTTTATTTAAAAGATTCAAAAAATGATTTTACTTGGAGCGGTATATCTGTAATTAATCCTAGGATATTTGAAGGAATGGATAAACTTAGCGCCCCTTTTAGCATCTGGAACTCAGTAATTAAAAAACATATTTTAGAAGGCCGAGTTACAGGCGAATCTTCAAATAAAAATTGGATAGATACAGGAACTATTGAACGCTTAGCCCTTGCTAATAAAGTGTTTAAAGAAGAGAATTAGTTCATGGAAACTAAAAAGAACATAATTGCACCATCAATTCTTGCTGCTGACTTTGCTAATCTTGGGCAAGAGGTTGCAAATGTTATTGATGCGGGTGCAGATTGGATTCATTTCGATGTAATGGATAATCACTATGTGCCGAATTTGACTATTGGTCCGATGGTTTGCCGGTCTTTGCGAGATTTTGGTATAAAAGACTTTATAGATGTTCATTTAATGATTGATCCAGTTGATGATCTTGCTCAAGAATTCATCAAATCAGGAGCAGACCTGATAAGTTTTCATCCTGAAGCTTCAAATCATGTTCACAGGTCAATAAGTGCGATAAAAGAAAAGGGATGTAAGGCTGGTTTAGTTTTCAATCCTGCTACCTCATTAAATGTTCTTGATAATGTTCTTGAAGATTTAGATCTAGTATTAATAATGAGCGTTAATCCTGGCTTTGGAGGCCAATCTTTCATTCATAGTTCTTTAGATAAAGTAGCCAAAGTAAGACAGATGATTGATGCTTCTGGAAAAGATATTCGCCTAGAGATAGATGGCGGAATAAATGATGAAACTATTTCCTTGGCATCAGCTGCCGGCGCAGACACATTTGTAGCTGGCTCTGCAATTTTTAATACCGATAACTATGAGCAGACTATTTCAAGACTTCGTTCAAAGATCGTTTAAATACCTTTTTATCTCGCTGATTTCATTTAGCGTAAGCGCATTAGATGATATTGATCTAACTAATTATCTTGAAGAAATTCAAATCGCTAATACTTTTGAGGAGAGGAAAAGGGGTTTGATGTACAAAAAAAAAATACCAGATAATTTTGGGATGTTTTTTGAATGGGACTTCGTCAAAACTCAATGTATGTGGATGAAAAATACCCCAGTTGCTCTTAATGTTGCTTATATAGATAGCAAGGGAAAAATAATAGATATATATGATATGGTTCCATTATCAAGAGCCTCTATTTGTTCATCTGCACCTGTCTTATATGCATTAGAAGTAAATAAGGGTTGGTTCAAAGTTAATGATATTAATATTGGCGATACTATAAATTTAGAAAGAAGTTTAAGAAATGATAACTAAGGAAGTTTTTCAAAATTATGTAGATAAGGGATATTCTATGATCCCTATTTCTAAGAAAATAGCCGTAGAAGATGAAACGCCTCTTACTATTTACTCAAGATTGAATAAAGAAAATAATTCATTTCTATTAGAGTCTGTAGAGGGTGGTATAAAATGGGCTCAATATTCAATAGTAGGTCTAGATTGCTGTGATTCAATAAAGGTCACAGATAACAAAATAGAAATACTTACAAACGGAGTATCGAAATTTATTGAGTCGGATGATCCCTTAAAGACCATAAAAGATATCACCTCCAATCATACCTCGCCAAGTATTGATGATCTTCCGAGGTTCTTTGGCGGCTATGTTGGATTTTTTGCTTATGAAAGCGCCAAGTACGCAGAAGATAGAATCAACAAATTACCATCAAAAAGTTCAAAATTTGATGAACATATGCCTGATATATATCTTGTGAAGGCTAAAAAGTTAATCGTATTTGATAATAATGATCAATCTGTACAAGTTGTTTTTAATGCAGATCCTCTTGAGCATTCATACGAAGATGCGATTGATATTATCAATGATATAGAAGGTATTTTTAGTTCAAGATTTGAAGAGCCTATTATAAATTTCAAAACGCCTAAGGGAGAGCTTGAATTTAGCTCTAACTATAAGAAGAGTGACTTTTTAGAAGGAGTCCTCAAGATAAAAAAATACATTTTAGAGGGCGATGTCATGCAGGTAGTTTTAGCTCAAGACTTTTTCATGCCTTTTGATTCTAACCCTTTTGAGCTCTATAAAGCTTTAAGAGTTCTAAACCCATCTCCTTACATGTACTTTCTGGACCTTGAAGACTGCAAAGTAGTCGGAGCCTCGCCAGAAATTTTAGTTAGACTTGATGGTGATGATATAACCTTGAGACCGATAGCTGGGACTCGCAAAAGAGGTTCGAGTGAAGAGGAGGATATAAAGAATGAAAAGGATCTTTTAAATGATCCAAAAGAAATTGCTGAGCATTTAATGTTAATTGATCTTGGTAGAAATGATGTAGGCAAGGTTTCCAAGATTGGGTCTGTGAAGGTAACAGATAAAATGATAATCGAGAGGTACTCTCATGTTATGCATATAGTCTCAAATGTAACCGGTAAAATTTTAGATAATCTAGATTACATAGATGCAGTTAAATCTTCTTTACCTGCTGGGACTTTATCAGGAGCGCCTAAAATAAGAGCTATGGAAATAATTAATGAGATTGAGCCAAGCTCCAGGGGTATATACGGAGGAGCTATTGGCTATATTTCATGGAATGGAGATATAGATACCGCGATAGCAATAAGAACCGCTGTAATTAAAGATAATACTATTCATGTTGGCGCTGGCGCTGGGATAGTTGCTGATTCAGTTCCAGAAAATGAATGGGAAGAATGCAAACAAAAGGCTAAGGTATTTCTTGATGCTTTGGAGATGATCCAATGATATTAGTAATAGATAATTATGATAGTTTTACATATAACTTGGTTCATTATATTGGAGAAATAAACAGCGATATAAAAGTCATCCGAAATGATGAGTATAGTATTGCTGAAGTGCTGAATATGAAACCTAAAAAGATTGTTATTTCTCCTGGTCCATGTACTCCCAATGAGGCTGGAATATCTGTTGATTTGATTAGATCCTCAAAAGTACCAACGCTTGGAGTATGCCTTGGTCATCAATCTATAGGAGTTGCATTTGGCGCTAATATTGTAAAAGCTCCTCAGCCTATTCATGGAAAAAAATCTTTGATAAGACATGATGGAGAAAATTTATTTAAAGGAATAAACCAGATTAATTCTGTTGTCAGATACCATAGCCTAGTTATTGATAAAAAGGATTTACCAAATGATCTAGTCATAACAGCAGCTCTTGAAGATGACCCTGATTTAATTATGGGAATTCGGCATAAACATAAACCAATATTTGGTGTTCAGTTTCATCCAGAGTCTATTGAAGCAGAAAGCGGCAAAGATTTGATAAAAAATTTTATAGAAATATGAAAGACATATTAAAAAAAATAAAAGAGAAATCCGATCTTGATTTTGAAGAAATGCAAAGCGCAATCAATAACATCATGACTGGCGATGTTGAAGATTCAGCAATCGAAGAATTCCTTTTGCTATTAAATGCAAAAGGAATTTCAGAAATAGAAATTTCT
>CALJHI010000046.1 GCA_938075575.1 uncultured SAR86 cluster bacterium
GTTGATCATGGCAAGACAACCCTTTTAGATTATATAAGAAAAACTAAAGTAGTTGACGGTGAGGCTGGAGGCATAACTCAGCATATCGGTGCATATCAAGTAGAGACCTCAAAAGGAAAAATCACTTTTATTGATACACCAGGGCATGCTGCCTTTTCTTCAATGAGGGCAAGAGGAGCCAACACAACTGACATTGTTATTTTAGTTGTTGCAGCAAATGATGGTATAAAACCTCAAACTGAAGAGGCAATAAATCATGCTAAAGCAGCAGGGGTATCAATTGTTGTTGCTATTAATAAAATGGATTTAGCTGGTGCTGATGCTGAAAAAGTAAAAGGAGATCTTGCTGCTAAGGATTTAGTTCCAGAAGACTGGGGAGGCAATATACAAATGATACCCGTATCTGCTTTAAAGGGTGATGGAGTAGATAAATTATTAGAATCTGTATCTTTAGAATCTGAATTGCTTGAATTAAAGGCTTCGTATGATGGACCTGCTCAAGGCGTTGTTATAGAGTCTGAATTAGATAAATTTAAAGGCTCAGTTGCAACCCTTCTTGTGCAAAATGGAACAATGAAAGTTGGGGATCTTATTGCTGCTGGCAATTCAATTGGAAAAATTAAAAACATTACATCAAGTGATGGCAATAGAGAGAAAAGTGTAGGCCCTTCTGCAGCAGTTGAAGTCTTAGGTCTTAACAGCGTACCAAATGCAGGAGATGCTTTCCAAGTAGTTAAAAATGAAAAACAAGCAAGAGAGATTGTTGAATATCGAACTGATAAGGATAAAGAAAGAAAGCTATTAAAACAAAAAGACGAAACAGCAGGCAATCTTTTTGAATCATTTGGAAAAGACGCTAAGAAAATTTTAAATGTAATAATCAAAACTGATGTTGGTGGAACTTGCGAGGCAATAATAGCTGCCCTCAATGATCTTGCAGGCGACTTAGCTAAGGTTAAGATTGTCTCGAGTGGCGTTGGCGGCATATCTGAATCAGATGTGAATTTAGCACTAGCCACAGATGCGATTGTTTTAGGCTTTAATGTAAGAGCAGATAATACAGCTAAAAAGATAGCAGAAGAAGAGTCTATCCCTTTAAATTATCACAGTATAATATATGAGCTTTTAGATGATGTTAAAGCAAGAATGAGCGGGTTATTAGATCCAATCATAAAAGAAGAAATTATAGGAACCGCAGAAGTTCTGGAGGTATTTAACTCACCTAAATTTGGTCAGGTTGCAGGATGTATGGTTGTTGAAGGTTCTGTAAATAGAAATAAACCTGTAAGGGTATTAAGAGATGATATTGTCATTTTTGAAGGAGAATTAAATTCTTTGAGAAGATTTAAGGATGATGTATCAGAAGTTAAAAATGGAAGTGAATGTGGAATGGGCATCAAAAATTATAAAGATATTAGACCACAAGACAAAATTGAAGTTTTTGATAGGAAAGAAGAGGCCCAGACAATTTAATTTAATGGCTTCTTTAAGATCAGATAAGATTGCAGATGAACTTAAAAAAGAAATTTCACTCATTATCAACAGAGATACAAAAGATCCCAGGTTAAAAAATATAAATATAAATGCAGTAAAAGTTTCTGATGATATTGGTATTGCGACAATCTATTATTCAATTATAGGAAAATCCATTCGTAAGTCAGAGAGCAGTCTAAATCCAAAAATTCTTAAAAAGTTCTCTGGAATGGTTCGATCAAAATTATCAAAAACGATGAAAATTAGACGAGTGCCCGTTATTAATTTTCGTTTTGATGAGAGCATTGAGTATTCTGAGAATATTGAGAGACTATTGCACGATTTATAAATGCATGGATTTATAAACCTAATCAAAGAAAAAGGCATTAGTTCAAATGCCGCACTTCAAAAAGCTAAAAAGCAGCTTAATATAAAAAAAGCTGGCCATCTTGGAACCTTGGATCCCATGGCTGAGGGTGTTCTAGTTCTTGGTATCAATAGAGGAACAAAGTTTTCATCTTATTTTCTTGAAAGTGACAAGGTCTATAGAGCTGAAATTACTCTAGGAATAGCAACTGATACCGATGATGCAATGGGGCAAGTAATTTTAGAAAACACCTCCTCTTGGACTAAAGATGCTGCAATGAATGCTTTGAATTCCTTCATAGGGAAGTCTATGCAAGTAGCTCCTCATTACTCAGCTCTAAAGCATAAAGGTAAGCCTCTATACAAATACGCAAGGGAGGGAACGCCAATACTAAAACCACCAAGAGAAGTGAATATTTTCTCTATAGAAAATGTATCTTTCAAGGACAATGTTTGTATATGCGATATTCATTGCTCAAAAGGTACCTATATAAGAGCTATTGCAAGAGACTTGGGTAAAAAGTTAGATGTTGGAGGTCATTTATCTGGCCTTAAAAGGCTAGAGCAAGGCATATTTAATATTAATGATGCTCAAAATATTGACGATTTAACACTTGATTCAATAATACCAATAGAGGAAGGATTTCCTAAGCTCGATAGAATTACCCTTAATCCTGAACAGACTAAATTCTTTCTTAATGGAGTTAAGTTTCCTTATAAAGAAAAACAAAATTCTTTATATAAAATTTTTAGCAATGACAAGATTTTTTTAGGTTTAGGAGAGATTGATGAATCTAATCTGAAGTTAACACGACTTGTTTAATGACTTAATAAGGTTTAAAGTACGCCCGCAAGCTTTAGTTGCACGAGGCTTCAATGATATTAATATGTGCATCGAGGATTATAAAATGGCATTAATAGCTAAAGAAAAAGAACAAATAGTCGAAAAGTTTAAGAAAAGTGATAATGATACTGGATCTCCAGAGGTTCAAATTGCTTTATTATCGGAAAATATAAACAAACTACAAAGCCACTTCAAAGAGCACAAAAAAGACCATCACTCAAGAACAGGTTTAATAAGAATGGTAAATCTTAGAAGAAAACTATTGGCTTATTTAAAAAGAAAAAACCCTGAAAGTTACTCAAATATCATTAAAGAGCTTAAACTTAGAGGTTAATAACAAAAAGGAAAATCGTGGAAAATAATAAATTAGAATCTACAGCAGTAGAATTTCAGTATGGAAACAAATTAGTAAAATTAGAAACAAACAAGGTAGCAAGACAAGCTACTGCAGCAGTTGTCGTAACAATAGATGACTTAGTTGTTCTTACAACAGTTGTAGCAAAAAAAGAGGCAGATCCTAAAAAGGATTTCTTCCCTTTAGCAGTTTTTTATCAAGAACAGTTTTATGCAACAGGCGCTATACCTGGAGGCTTTTTTAAAAGAGAAGCCCGACCAACAGAAAGAGAAACATTAACATCTAGACTTATAGATAGACCAATAAGACCTTTATTCCCTGAGGGATTTAAGAATGAAGTTCAGATTTTCTGTACTGTTCTATCATCTGGTAAAAACCAAAACCCAGACATTGCAGCGATGATTGGTGCATCTGCTGCCTTGTGTGTAGCTGGAGTGCCTTTTGATGGCCCTATGGGAGCTGCTAGGGTTGGTTTTATAGATGGTAACTATGTTCTTAATCCTTCATTTGAAGAATTGGAAGATTCATACCTAGATATGGTGGTCGCTGGTACTAAAGAAGCAGTCCTTATGGTTGAGTCTGAAGCTAAAGAATTGAATGAAGATCTTATGCTTGGTGCTGTTCTTTTTGCTCATCAAGAAATGCAAGCTGTTGTTAATGCTTGTGTTGAGTTAAAAACAAAAGCTGGAAAAGAGGACTGGGTTATTGCACAAGATGAAGAGACGCCTGTTTATGCTGCAGAACTTGCAGATAAATATACTGATAAGATTACAGCTGCTTTTACCATTAAAGATAAAACAGAAAGAACTGCAGCAATCGGTGAAATAAAGGAAGACATTATTAATTCTCATCCTGATATTGATGATATTCAGCTTGGAAAAGTTCTTGGGGCATTCAAAAATCTTGAGAAAGACATTGTTAGAAGAAATATTTTAGGTGACCAGCCTAGAATAGATGGAAGAGATAGAGATACTGTAAGACCTATTTTTGTTGAAACAGATATTCTTCCAAGTACGCATGGATCCTCACTATTCACCAGAGGGGAAACTCAGGCAATGGTTGTAGCAACTTTAGGTTCCTCTAGAGACGCTCAGAGAATAGAATCAATTGAAGGTCAGAGCACTGATAATTTCATGTTGCATTATAATTTTCCAGCATATAGTGTTGGTGAAATTGGTATGCCAATGGGGCCTAAAAGAAGAGAGATAGGCCATGGTAATCTAGCTAAAAGAGCAATTAAGGCTGTTTTACCAGATGTAGAAGATTTTGGCTACACAATGAGAGTTGTATCAGAAATAACAGAATCTAATGGTTCTAGCTCAATGGCTTCAGTATGTGGAACCTCTCTATCATTAATGGATGCAGGAGTTCCAATTTCTAATCCGGTAGCTGGTATTGCAATGGGACTTATAAAAGAGGGTGATGATTTTGCAGTTCTTACAGATATTCTTGGTGATGAAGATCATTTAGGAGATATGGACTTTAAGGTAGCTGGTACTGAAAATGGTATAACAGCCCTACAAATGGATATTAAGATTCAAGGCATCAACGAAGCAATCATGGAAACTGCACTTACAAAAGCGAGATCAGCAATTGATCATATTCTTGGAATAATGAATGAAGCCATATCTGCACCTAAAGAACTTTCTGAGAATGCGCCTGCTATGAAAACTTTCATGGTTGAGAAAGATAAGATAAAAGAAATTATCGGTAAGGGCGGCGCAGTAATTAAGGGCATGCAAGAGCAGACTGGTGCTACAGTCGATGTTAGTGATGATGGTACAGTATCTGTATTTGGTCAGAACCAAACTTCAATGAACGAATGCTTGGCTATTATTGAAGGTATTTTAGAAGAACCAGAACTTAACAAAGTTTATGATGGTAAAGTTGTTAAGATTGTTGATTTTGGAGCTTTTGTAAATATTCTTCCTGGCAAAGACGGCCTTCTTCATATTTCAGAAATCTCTCATGAAAGAACTGAAAGTGTTTCAGCTGTTTACTCTGAAGGTGATGAAGTAAAAGTTAAGCTAATAGGTTTTGATAGAGGTAAGATGAAGCTTTCAGTCAAAGCTCTCCAAGAGAAAAAAACTGAAGAAACATCTGAAAATCAAGAAGAATCAGAAGATTAAATTCAATATAAGATAAATTCTCAAAAGTCAAATTTTGAGAATTTTTTTTTTCAAAATATTTGCCTAGTATGTGCATATGTGGTCTTATATGTACTGCAAAACATAAAAAACCTATAGGGGGGAAATATTATGGATAATGCATGGAGAATGATAGGCGACCTAGTTAGCAATCTAACTAGCGTTATAACAGGCATCTTAGGACTAGGTATTGTAGGAGCTTTGGCTTTTGGCGATGTTTTAGGCCTTGATGTAATAGGGAATATAACAGCATTAGTTGAGCAATTAGCTACTAGTGGTGTTGTAGGACTTCTTGTTTTAGCTGTTCTAATGAGCCTAGTTAAGTAATATACTTAATATGTTAAGAAGAGCGTATTTCGCTCTTCTTAACTCCTTATAATAATAAATATATGAACTTTAAAGTCACACTAACAAGCCTTACAGCCTTTTTAAATAAAGTAACAAAACTTCTTATACCGCTTGTAATTGTATCGCTACTTCTTGGTATAGTATTTGGTCCACAAACTCCTTTTGTTGGAGATGTTTATAATAATGTCTCGAATATATTAAATATGCTTGGAGAAGATGCTCTTCTTGCGTTGGTCTCTCTTGTAATAATACTGAGTTATCTGAAGAAAGACTAAACTAATCTTGATCAGCTATTCTGAATAGCAATTTAACTTTTATCTTTTTTAATAAATATTGGTGGCTATGGGTGGAATTGAACCACCGACCCCAGCGTTATGAGTGCTGTGCTCTAACCATCTGAGCTACATAGCCAATTGTAGAATGAATGATAATTATATCTAACTTATAGTCAATATAATTTTATCTAAACATTAAATTTAAAATGAATAACATCACCATCTTTCACAAGATAGTCTTTACCCTCAAGCCTTAGTTTGCCTTTTTCTTTAGCGCCAAGCTCTCCTCGGCAATCTATATAGTCCTGAAAACCAATCACTTCGGCTTTAATAAAACCTTTCTCAAAATCTGTATGTATAGCACCTGCAGCAACTGGAGCTAATGAATTTTTCTTTACTGTCCATGCCCTAAGCTCTTTTGGGCCAGCTGTGAAGTATGTTTCAAGACCTAATATTTTATATCCTTTGAATATAATTTTATTTAAAACAGGCTCATCCATACCCATCAATTCAAGGTATTCTTTTCTTTCTTCATTTGCCAATGATGCAATTTCTTGCTCTATCTTGATTGATGCAGGAATTACTGTTGAATTAGAGATATCAGCAAATTCTTGAAGTCTTCTTAGCTCCTCATCTGAAGATCCATCCTCTGAAATATTGGCTATATAAAAAATAGGTTTAGTACTGAGCAATTGAAACCTATTTACTATTTTCTTTTCTTCTTCATCAAATTCTTCAATATCTATAAGACTACCAGTCTCAAGTTTTAATTTAATCTTGCTTAATAATTCATACTGTTCTTTGTTGGCTTTATCATTTGTTTTTAAAAGTTTTTCACATTTAATCAATCTTTTTGTTACTGACTCCAGGTCAGCCATAATTAATTCAAGGTTAATAATTTCAGCATCTTTAACTGGATTTATTTCACCATCAACATGAGTTATATTTTTATCTTCAAAACATCTAACAACATGTGCAAGTGCATTCATCTCTCTTATATTTGATAGAAAGGCATTGCCTAGACCCTCTCCTTGGGATGCACCTTTAACAAGACCTGCAATATCTACTAGATCAAGGGTTGCAGGAATTATTTTTTCTGCCGATACTATTTTTTGAAGTTCAGACAATCTATTGTCCGGTAACTGAACTTTACCTATATTTGGCTCAATTGTGCAAAATGGAAAGTTTTCTGCAGGAATTGATGAGTTAGTGAGAGCATTAAATAAAGTAGATTTTCCTACATTAGGAAGACCAATTATTCCACATTTAAATCCCATATTAGCTAGTATGCAAGGTTTTCTGAGCTTCTGAAAAATCCTTATTACAGATAACTTCAAAAACCTCATGTAGTTTATTAAAACCATTTGTAAGAGATGTCTTATCAGCCGGGTTGAATTTATTAAGGACCCACTTATTAACCTCAGACTTCATACCTGGATGACCAATACCAATTCTAATTCTTGAAAATTCTTTTGACCCAGTTTTTTCAAATATATCCCTCAAACCATTATGGCCTCCATGGCCTCCATTAATCTTAAAACGAATATCTCCTGGATTTAAATCAAGATCATCATGAAGGACAATAATATTTTGTATTTCTAAACTATTATTTTTTATAATTTTCTTCAATGATGATCCACTATTATTTACATAATTATCAGGGATAACCCATAGAATTTTTTCTTCATGAGATGTTGCAATGGAAGATTCAAACTTTTTCTTAGCTTCAAAAGATAAGTTATAAGTTTGAGAAAGCTTGATTAACCAATCTTTCCCAACATTATGTCTTGTATGATCATATTTAGTGCCCGGATTACCTAGCCCAACAAAGCAAAGTTCATACATTAGATGTTTTAACTTTATTCTGAGTCTTCACCTGAATTATTATCAGATGCATCTTCTTCACCCTCAGATTCGCCTTCAGAACCTTCAGCCTCTTCACCTTCTTCTATGATGGGCTCTTCCTCAACAACAGCTCTAGGAGCATTAACTGAAACTATCATTTGATCAGTAGTTTCATCAAGCCCAGGAATCTCACTTCCTTCCGGTAAGTTTAATTCAGATAGTCTTATTGAGCTTCCGAGCGCTAGATTTATTACATCAACTTCAATAGATTCAGGAATGTTACCAGCTGAGCACAATATTTCTATTTCTCTAATAGATTTATTTATAACTCCACCTTCATTTTTGACTCCATCACAATCTTCTTCATTAGCAAAGTTTACCGGTATAACAACTTTAAGTTTAGTTTTACTAGAAACCCTTAAAAAATCAGCATGCAAAAATTTACCTTTAGCTGGATCTTTTTGTAGCTCTTTAAGTACAACTTTTTCTTCAATATCGCCAGTTTTAATAAGAAGGACTTGAGTATAGAAAAGTTCATCTTGTGATGCTTTTGTTAATTCATTTAGTCTTAACTTAATGTTTAGTGATTCTTTTTCAGCTCCATAGATAATTGCAGGCACCATTCCATCAATATTTCTGATAACACGTGCTTTGTTTGACCCGGTTCTTTCTCTTGGATCTGCATTTAAAATAATTTGTTCACTCATAATATCCTCTTATATAAATATTTCACTCAATGATTCATCTCGACTCAATCTCTTAATACATTCAGCAATTGTTGGTGCGAGTGAAATGACGCGTATTTTACTGCATTTTTGCGCTTCATGGGACAAAGGAATGGAATTTGTTACAACTAACTCATCAATTGATGAGTTTTCAAGCCTTTCTATTGCTGGTCCAGATAAAACAGGGTGCGTGATATAAGCTTTAACCGCTTTCGCTCCCTCATCTTTCAATGCATTTGCAGCATTGCATAGAGTTCCAGCCGTATCAATTATGTCATCAGGAACAATACATATCTTTCCTTCTATATCGCCAATAATATTCATTACTTCAGATTGATTTGCAGCAGCTCTTCGTTTATCTATAATTGCTAAATCTGTATCATCCAAAAGTTTTGCCAAAGCTCTTGATCTCACAACACCACCTACATCTGGAGAGACAACAACGATATCTTTTCTTTCATTTTTCTCTTTAATATCCTCGACCATTAGCTTAGTCGCATAAACGTTATCAGCAGGCATATCAAAAAATCCTTGAATTGTTTCAGAGTGCAAATCAATAGTAAGAACTCTATCAATTCCAACACTGTAAAACATATCAGCAACAACTTTTGCGCTTATAGGTACTCTGGCAGATCTAACACGCCTATCTTGTCTTGCATAACCATAATATGGAACTATTGCAGTGATTTTTGAAGCAGATGATCTTTTTAATGCATCAGCAAGTAGCATCAATTCCATAAGATTTTTATTGCTAGGAGCACATGTTGACTGAATTATAAATATGTCATGACCTCTGACATTATCTTCAATTTGTACTTTTATTTCCCCATCTGAAAAGTAACCAACATCAGCAGGAGCAACTACTGTTCCAAGGATAGAAGCAACCTCATTGGCAAGATCTGGGTTTGCAGTTCCTGTAAAAAGATCAAGTTTTTTAATGTTCATAATTAAACCTAAAAATGGCTGGGGTGGTAGGATTCGAACCTACGCATGACGGGATCAAAACCCGTTGCCTTACCGCTTGGCTACACCCCAAAACTCTATAATTCCCTAGCTAAGGGCATATATTGTAATGGTTTCGTTAAAAAGAATCTCCACTTAGAAGGAATTATTTTTAAAATTTTTTCTAATTCCTCTTTATTGTCATACAGTATAAACATACAGGAACCACTTCCTGAAAGACACAAATTCATATCATCAATATTTTGTTCATAGAATCTATTTATTTCAGGAAATTGCTTTCTAACAACCATCCAAAAAGAGTTTTGTGGATCTTCTGTTGAATATTCTTTTGAGCTGTCATAATCTTTATACATGTCTCTAGTTGAGCAATAAATATTAGGATAAATAACGACAATCTTTTTCTTAATAGACTTCTTCTTAATTATTTTTTCACCAATTCCTTTTACAAAAGCATTTTCTCCATTAACAA
The DNA here is from genome assembly GCA_938075575.1 of uncultured SAR86 cluster bacterium. Lineage (GTDB taxonomy): Bacteria > Pseudomonadota > Gammaproteobacteria > Magnimaribacterales > D2472 > CAJQGY01. The sequence goes on from CALJHI010000046.1 coordinate 9,811, forward strand.
AAAAAGGTACATCAGCACCTAATTTTTTACCAATATCTAATAATTCTCTTTTGTTTAAGCTTAATGACCATAAATTATTAAGGGATAAAAGGGTCATGGCTGCATTAGAACTTCCGCCTCCAAGTCCTGCTCCAGATGGTATTCTTTTTACTAAATCCACTTTAATGGAATTTTTTTTGCCTGTATAAACATTTAAAGCATTTGCAGCTTTATAGATAATATTATCTTCGCGCTTAATGTTCTTATTGCAACTTATATCAATACCATTTTTAGATGGATAAAATTTGATAGTGTCACTTAAGTCAATTAACTGAAAAGCAGATTCAATTTCATGATAACCATTTTTTAGTTTTGATAAAATTTTTAAGTAAAGGTTAATTTTTGCAGGTGATTTAACTTCTAGCATATTATTTTACATATCCAGATAAATCATATTCTCGACCCTTTATTTCAAAGTAAACGTTGTCGGCGTCAAAAGAACAAATCATTCTAACCTTCATCTTATCTACAAAAATATAACTTTCTTTATCTGTAAATTCTTTGTATTTAAGACATTGTTTTAACCATAAGTATATTTTTCTACCATCTTTTTTCGAAAGTAGAAAAGAAAACTTAAATTCTTCTTGAGATAAGCTTTGAATTTCTCCATCATTATCAATGCTAATATTTGCAACATTGCCAAAAAAAGGCCTGCTAACCTGTATAATAATCTTATTATATTGCTCAACAATACTGGCACCAAATGATGTATTTGCTTTTGTTGAGCTTATAAGGAATTTTCCTTTATGAAATCTCTCTTTAATTATTGAAGATGAATTAGTAAGGCAAGAAGTAAGCAATAAAGCTACAAGTAATATATTTAAATTTTTATACATGGAACTTCAACTCTTTGGTATTAATCACAAGACCTCTAATGTTTCTGAGAGAGAAAGGTTTATTATAAATGAGTCTAATCAATATTTATTAAATAGCCTAATAAAAGATAAATTTAAA
>CALJHI010000047.1 GCA_938075575.1 uncultured SAR86 cluster bacterium
TTTTACCATCGTCTTTTAAATTATCCTTGATTGAATTAAATCATGCATTGATAGAATTCCAATAATTTCATTTTTTTCATTCTCTACTGCAAGAACAAAAATTTTATGCTTCTCCATAATTTTTGCTGCATCAATAGCCAAAATATCCTCATTAATTTTTATGAAATCCTTAGTCATTACTGTTTCAATGCCTGTTACAGTGATATCAACAGAATTATTTATACATCTCCTGAGGTCTCCATCAGAAAAAATACCTATGACAGTATCAACGTCTTTAACCAATGTAACCCCAAGCTTCTTTTGAGACATTTCTAGGAGAGCATTGGTAAGAATAGTATCTTTTTGGACTTGGGGGAGTTGATCTCCTTTATGCATAAGATCAGAAACTTTTGTAATAAGCTTTTTTCCTAATTTACCTGCAGGATGTGAGCTTGCAAAATCATCTTTAGTAAATCCCCTGGCTTCAAGAAGAGCAATAGCAAATGCGTCACCAAAAGCTAAAGCAGCTGTAGTTGAAGATGTTGGGGCCAGATCAAGAGGACATGCTTCATTTGATTTGATAATTATTGAAATATCAGAAGCAATTGACATGGTAGATTCTTTGTTGCTAGTAATAGAGGCAATTTTACCTGACAGTCTTTTAATTGAAGGTATTATATTTATAATCTCATCTGTCTCACCTGAATTAGAAATTAGAATAATAAGGTCTTTTTTTGCTATCAACCCCATATCACCATGAGCAGCCTCTGTGGGATGTATAAAGATAGCTTTTGTTCCAGTGCTCGACAGAGTTGCAGCTATCTTTTGTCCAATATGACCTGACTTTCCAACCCCCATAATTATCAACTTACCTTCAAGATTAATTGCATAATTACAAAGATCTTCGAAGCTAGAGTCTAGCTGGTTTGAAAGATCAGAAACTGCTTTAGCTTCTATCTCAAATGTGTTCCTTGCCGAGCCTAGAAAATTAAATTTTTTCATCAATTTGCCACTTTTTATTTTTTATCAACTGTTATAATAGAACAATGTTGTCCAATCATAAAAATTATTTTTTTTCATTCATACTTTTATTTCTTTTTTATGATGTAAATGCTGAGCAAGATCCCTATATTTTTATTGATGAAAATGCACAGTTAATGGTAAAAACCCTTCAAGAAAACAAACAACTATTCAACAAAGATAGAGATCTTTTTGAAGATAGGATCAAAGAAATATTTGAACCAATGATTGATTTTAGATTAATTGCTGCAACAGTTATGGGTAAAAAGTATTATCTTCAAGCCACTAAACAAGAAAGAGTTGAATTTATTTCAATATTCAAGGATTCTCTTCTTGATACTTATGCAGAAACATTAGCGCAATGGGACAATCAAGTTATTGAGACTATTTTTATAGAATTTAATGATACGCCTGAATTAAAGAGAGTTGAGGTTAAACAGGAACTTAATACTGGCGATAGTATTTATCCAATACTTTATAAGCTTAGAAAAACCGATGATGGATGGTCTATTATTAATATAATTATCAATGGTGTTAACCTAGGAGCTACTTTTAGAAATCAATTTAGAGCTTTGGCTGATGAGCATGGAGGTGATGTCTCTTTAACTATAAATAACTGGGTATCAGATGCAGGCAATGCAGGGATAGAGTAAATGGATAAAGAAACCTTGAGATCAATAATTACTAATCAACTTGATGATGCGCAAGTAAAATTTTTAGGAGATGATTGCAATTTAAAGGTATCAGTAAAATCAAATCACTTCAAAGGCATGACAATGATTCAACAGCATCGTTTAGTATTAAATCTTCTTAAAAGTAATTTTAAATCAGGCGAATTGCATGCTTTAAGTTTGGAAACTAAAAGTAAATAAAAATGGAAAAATTACTTATAAAGGGTGGAAACAGGCTATCAGGCTCAATAAGTTGCAGCGGTGCTAAAAATGCAGCACTACCAATGATTGCTGCAACCATCTTATCTGATGAAGATATTACATTAAGAAACTTACCTTACTTGCAAGACATCACAACTATGTTTGAATTATTGGGGTCTATGGGAGCAAAAATTACTTTAGATGAGAGCATGAACTTTATTATTTCATCTTCTTCTATTCATGATACTGAAGCAAGATATGAGCTTGTTAAAACCATGAGAGCATCTATTCTTGTTCTTGGTCCGCTAGTTGCTAGATTCGGCAAAGCAAAAATTGCACTGCCTGGAGGCTGTGCCATAGGATCTAGACCAGTTAATTTTCACTTAGATGCTTTAGAAAAATTAGGCGCAAAGATTAGTCTAGAAAATGGATATATTGAAGCTACCTCATCAAGACTTAAGGGAGCAGACATTAATTTTGATGGCATCACTGTTACAGGCACTGAAAATATTATGATGGCAGCATGTTTAGCAGAAGGAAGAACAAGGCTTACCAATGTTGCAAGAGAGCCTGAAATAGAGGATCTAGCTGATTTATTGAATTTAATGGGTGCAAAAGTTCAGGGGGCTGGAACTGATGAAATTATTATTGATGGAGTTGAAAGTTTAAAAGGAACTTCATACGATATTCCTGCAGATAGAATTGAAGCTGGAACATATCTCGTTGCCGCAGCTGTAACCCAAGGAGATATAAAAATTAATGGCATTTCATCAGAAAGGCTAATTTCTGTTATTGATAGACTTCAAGATGCTGGAGCTGATATTGAACTTGGAATTGATTCAATCAAATTATCAATGAACAAAATACCAACTCCTGTTGATATTACCACAGCTCCTTTCCCAGGTTTTCCTACTGATATGCAAGCTCAATTCTCTGTTTTAAATGCTATCTCGTCTGGTAAGTCCTCAATAAATGAAACGGTTTTTGAAAATAGATTTATGCATGTGCAAGAATTAAATAGGATGGGCTGCAATATTCTAGTTTCCGGAAATACTGCTAACTTTGTTGGAGTTTCTAAACTATCTGGCGCTCCTGTAATGGCAACTGACTTGAGAGCTTCTGCAAGTTTAATTCTAGCAGGGCTTTGCGCTGAGGGAGAGACAGTAGTCGATAGAATTTACCATATTGATAGAGGGTATGAAAGGATTGAAGAAAAACTAAATTATTTAGGAGCAGACATTACGAGACTTCCTAATTAATTAGTACCCTTTAACTTCAACATCAATATTTAATATCTTTTCTCCATCGAAATATTCTATATTTATTGAGTCACCTGGGGAGGCCATTGTTAAAGCCTCTCTTAAATTCTTCCAAGTTGCCGACATGTTGTTAACTTTTAAAATATGATTATCAGACCTTAACCCTTTTTCATAGACACCTTTATTGGGCTCTATCTCTATAATTTTTAATGATTTAATAAAATTATTGCCAACTTTAACTTGAGAAGAGCCTACTCTAAAGTTTCCTATCCATGCTTTTCTAACTTTACCAAACTTAATAATCTCTGAAGCTATTTGAACAACTTTTTCTGAGGGTATTGCAAAACCCAGCCCTTGATATGCACCTGTTTTAGAGAAGATCTTAGTATTTATACCAATAAGATTACCTTTATTGTTAATAAGTGCGCCACCTGAATTACCTGGATTGATAGCGGCATCAGTTTGAATAAGATTAAGATAGGGGTTGCCGTATTCTCTTCCTGTAGCACTTATAATCCCACTAGATACCGAAATACCAATACCATAAGGGTTTCCAATGGCTAATACCTCATCGCCTATCTGAAGATTTTCACTACTGCCTATTGATATTGGTTGAAGGAGTGAGCTCGACTCTAACTTCAAAATAGCTATATCTGAGTTTTGATCGAAACCAATTATACTTGCAGCCATTTCACTGTCACCAACTTTAGCTATGATATTTTCTGAACTCTGAATAACATGATAGTTGGTTACCACATAACCATCTTCAGAAAATATTACACCTGAACCAATACTGCTTAATCTGTTTCTATATTGAGAATTTTGAAATGACCATATACTTACAACAGAGGGGATCGCTTTCTTTGATGCATCTACAAATTTTGAATTTTCATTGATTGAAAATGTAAAGAAACCTATTATTAAAAGCCCTAATAAACTAAAAGAAAGTATATGTTTCATAATTTTATATGTTAACAAATAAAAGTATCATTGATGATCTTAAAATCCAAGGGATTAAACCGGATATTGCTCAAATAAAAATTATTGATATTGCTGTAAACAATCAACCAAAAAAAGAAAGTTTACTTTCATCTTTTCTAAAAAAAAATTCATCCAGTAATAATCTTGGCATATATCTTTGGGGTGATGTGGGGAGAGGTAAGACCGCAATACTTAAAACCATTTTTAAAAATTTAGATCAAAAAAAAGCAAGCTTTCATTATCTAGATTTTATGAAACTTATTCATAATAAGTTAAAAGAAAATAAAGGATCCAAAAATCCTCTTGATAAAGTATCTTCTTTCTTTACTAATTATTATAAAGTTATTTTTATAGATGAGTTTCAGGTAGAAGATGTTGCTGATGCAATGATTCTGTCACACATATTTAACAAGTTTATAGAAAAAGGCATCTACATATACCTTACTTCAAATGCTCATCCAGATGATTTATACAAAAACGGTCTTCAGCGTAGAAAGTTTATTGAGGTTATGAAATTGCTTCAAACAAAAATATTAGTTCTTGAATTAGATGGTGAATACGACTATAGATTAAAAA
>CALJHI010000048.1 GCA_938075575.1 uncultured SAR86 cluster bacterium
TGAAACTGTTATCTCATCTTGGATATACATTGATGAAAGGCTATATTCAAAATTTGCAGCTGCATCAGCAGGGTTACCTGTTTTTGCATTGTTAGCAAAGAATGAGCTTGCATTTCTATTATTGAAATCTTCTAATGAGTCAAACTCCCATTGACCATCCTGAGCAACAATAAATAAATTATATATATCCCAGGTTGTATTTTCGTAACCAGCAGTAAATTTATGATTATCTTTGTAATAAACAGCTTTTAATTTAAGAAAATCAGTAACCGTTGATAGTTCATTAGCACTTCTGTATATATCAGCACCAATATACACTTCATTACCATAAGCATTATCAATGTATAAGTTAGGTACGTTTTGACCTGCTGGAGAGTTTTGACCAGTAGTAGTTTCTTTATTAGAGTAGTTAACTTCAGTAGATAAATTATCAGACCAGTTTGAAATTAAAAGTACGCTATTTGTTTCAGTCTCTTCAGTTTTAAGGTATGAAGCGGAAGTAAAATAGAAAGAATCAAAACCACTATCAGCTCGCAATCTATCCCCTTCAACTAATTTATAGTCATATTGTAATCTGTGATTTTCATCAAGTATGTAATCCAATCTTAGGGATACATTTTCTTGTGTAGATTCTGTAGTGTCAGCATAAGATAATGGATCAAAACCATATAAATCAATTGTTGTCTGACGGATTGAAGCAACTTGATCAGTGGTAATCGACTGCTCAATTTGAGCGCCTGAGCCTGCTGGGCCAAACAAGACAGGGTTTGTTACGACACTCTCTTCATACGAGGTAAAAAAGAATGCTTTATCTTGAATAATAGGTCCGCCAAAAGTAAAACTTGTTGCGGTGTCTTCTTTGTCAAAAGTATAGTCTCTTCCATCAATCTTATCTCCATAAAATTGATCTCCTCTATCGTAATAAGCAACACTTCCTGAAAATTCGTTAGTACCACCTTTAGTAATAAATTCAATAACACCGCCTCTGAAATTTGAATACTCAACCGAAGCTGGAGCAACTTTTATACTCATTTGCTCAATGGCATCTAAATTTAAAGGACTTCTTTGCGATGGATAGCCATTACCATTTAAACCAAAATCATCATTAAAAGAAACTCCGTCAACTTTAATGTCATTAGATCTAGGGTGAGCACCACCAATACTGATAGCTGAATCATCATCTTCTGCATCATCAAGTGAAACAAGTGGATTAAGCCTCATAAGATCTTTAATATCACGAGTGATTGAAGGTGTGTTTTGAATAGTCTCTGCATCAATTGTTGTTGTGAAACCAGATGCTGTCATTTGCTCAACTTTTTGACCAACAACAACTACATCATCAACATCACCAACACCAATTAGAGTAAATGAAACTCTTCCAGTTTCACCAACTTGCAGATAAGTTTCTGCAGAATCAGATAGTAATCCGCTAGCAGAAACCTTAACTTTATATGGTCCCCCAGGTCTCAAGCCAGCTGCTCTATATCTACCAGTATCTGCAGTAACTCTTGTTACTGAGCTATTAGTAGGTACGTGAGTTATCTCAACTGTAGCCCCAACAACAACATCACCACCAGATGTAACAACACCGGAGATGTCTGATGTTAATTCTTGTGAAAATGCTAAAGGAGAAAGGAATAGTGAGAAAAGAAAAATTCTAATCGATTTATTCATAATGATAATATCCACTAAAAATATTAATAAAATTTAATATTCCAATAATAGCAGAAAAAAACAGTAAACTTGTTACAAATTGTAAACTTTTATATAGAAATTACTTCTTTTCCCATAAACCCCTGAAGGACGCTAGGAATAGCAATAGTTTGAGTGCCTTGATCAAAGTTATTTTCGATTATGGCTATTAATGTTCTGCCAACAGCAAGTGCTGAACCATTTATAGTATTAGCCAAAATCTTACCTTCATTTGTTTTTATTTTTATATTTGATCTCCTTGCCTGAAAATCACTGAAATTAGAACAAGAAGATATCTCTCTATACTTATTCTGGCTTGGCATCCAAACTTCAATGTCGAATGTCTTAGAGGAGCTAAATCCAAGATCGCCGGTACATAGTTCAATAACCTGGTAAGGTAAATCAAGCTTTTGAAGTATCTCTTCAGCATTACTGAGTAGTGAATCCAAATCATCCAAGGATGTTGCTGGGTCAGTAATTTGCACGAGTTCAATTTTTTCAAATTGATGCTGTCTTATAAGGCCTTTTGTATCCTTACCATAACTTCCAGCTTCTGATCTAAAGCAAGGTGTATGGGATGTTACCTTTTTTGGCAATTCGTGGTCATATAAAACTTTGTTTCTGAATAAATTAGTTAATGGAACTTCAGCTGTAGGAATAAGATAAAGACTATCAGAGGCTTTAAATAGATCTTCTTCAAATTTGGGAAGCTGACCAGTTCCTCTGAGAGACTCTTCATTAGCCATAAATGGTACATAATATTCTTCATAACCATTGGCAATAGCGTTATCTAACATAAATTGAATTAACGCTCTCTGAAGTTTAGACACATCGCCCCTCAGCACAGAAAATCTTGAACCAGATAAACTTGCTGCAAGGTCGGTGTCTATGTTTTTAGTAATTTCTAAATGGTCTAAAGTGTTAGATGATGTTATTTCACCATTTTTTCTTATAACAACATTGTCATCTTCACTTTTTCCGATCGGGACATCTGATCGAGGAATATTTGGAATATCAAATAGGAAGTTATTTATCTCAATGAGTATCATCTGAAGATCATGATCTTTAATTTTTAATTCAGAATTTACTTTATCGACTGAAACCTTTAGATCATTTACATTATCACCTGAAGCCTTGGCCTTACCAAATTGTGAAGATAGATCTTTTCTAGTTGATTGAAGGCTTTCTACATCAATTTGAAGGGATTTCCTTTTAGCATCTAAATCTTGAAACAAAGAAATATTTAACTCATAACCTCTTGTTAAGAGCTTATTTTTTATTTCTTCTGGAGACTCTCTAAGGAGTTTTATATCAATCATTTATTTTCCTAAATTAAAACCAATATAAGTAGCTATTATGGTTACGGCAATTGTAGATATTATATATAAGATAGCCATAATTGGCTGATTTGAAGAAAATAATTCCATAGTTTGACTAGAAAAAGCAGACATTGTGGTGAATGAGCCAAGAAATCCAATTATAAAAAGATAGTTAGCTGGATCCTTCTGATCAAAGCCGTTTCCAATGGCCAAGCCAATTAAAAAGCATCCAATTACATTTATTGAGAAAGTAGCAAATGGGAATAAAGTCTCATCGGTTCTATTTATTAAAATAGTTAAAAGATATCTAGAAATAGCACCCAGTCCCCCTCCAAATCCAACTAATAAAAGATTCATTAAACTTTCACCATAAAAATAATTGTATTTAATACATCTAAATTATCTAAGTAAATTAATGAAAATGAATTATCAGCTATATCCCTTATCAATATTGGTTTTTGAGAATCTTTTAACTGATAGGATGTTTTAGATATCTTAAGAACATCTTTTTCTTCAAAACCACTCTTAATTAACTTTATTAAATCTTTGTTGGGCAGTGTTGAGATTTCAATGGTTGACTCTTGATCAAAGTCATTATCTATAATTTTAATTTGAGTTTCATTGATAATATATTTTTCATCAAATGGTTTTTGAATATTGATTGATATTATTTCCCCATCTCTTTCAATAAAACCCGATGATTCAGATGTAATACCGGTCATTTCGTTAACTGAGTTTTGAATAAATTGGATTTTCTTATAGAGAAGAACTTTATTAACTATATCTATTTCAGATGCATTAACGGTGAAGTTTATGAATGCAAGAAAAAATAAAATTCCTATCTTCATTAATTATTATCTTTTTGGAACTAGAACTTCTCTTGATCCATTTGAACTCATCTCGGATACTAGCCCAGCCTCCTCCATTGTTTCAATTAGTCGAGCAGCTCTGTTGTAACCTATTCTGAGCTTTCTTTGGACTGCTGATATTGAAGCTCTCCTTGTTTCAATCACAAAGTTAACGGCTTCATCATATAACTCATCTGAGTCCTCAGCTGATCCACTGGAGTTATCTGAGCCACTCCAACCAGGAATTGGCCCAGTATCTTGGGCTTCATTTACAATACTATCTATATAATCTGGTTCAGCTCTGGACTTCCAATCATTTACAACCCTATGCACCTCATCATCCCCAACAAAAGCACCATGAACTCTAACAGGAACACCTACACCAGGAGGTAGATAAAGCATATCCCCATAACCCAGTAATTGCTCAGCTCCGCCTTGATCAATGATTGTTCTTGAATCTATCTTGGAAGAAACTTGAAATCCTATTCTTGTAGGAATATTAGCCTTGATAAGACCAGTGATAACATCAACGGAAGGTCTTTGTGTTGCAAGAATTAAGTGTATCCCAGCAGCTCTGGCTTTTTGGGCTATTCTTGCAATCAAATGCTCAACTTTCTTACCAACAAGCATCATCATGTCAGCAAACTCATCGACAACTACAACAATTGATGGAAGTTCTTCTAAATATTCTTCTTGGCTCTCAAGTAATGGATTTAGTATTTGTTTACCATTATCGGCGGCCTCTTTTATTTTTTTATTGAACCCAGCAAGATTTCTAACACCCATCATTGACATTAATTTATACCTTCTGTCCATCTCAACCACACACCAACGCAGTCCATTTGATGCATTAGTCATATCTGTAATTACGGGTGTTAATAAATGAGGTATTCCATCATAAACTGACAGTTCTAGCATTTTTGGATCAATTAGAATCAATCTAACGTCTTTAGGGTCTGATTTAAAGAGAAGGCTTAACAGCATTGCATTAACACCTACAGACTTACCAGAGCCAGTTGTTCCGGCAACTAGTAAATGAGGCATCTTGGCAAGATCAACAACAACTGATTTACCAGCAATATCATGACCCAATGCCAATGTGAGATTAGAAGTAGATGTTTTGAATGCATTGGATGAAAGTATTTCAGTAAGCCTAACCATTTTTCTATTGGTATTAGGAATCTCTATACCTACAACTGATTTACCCTCAATAACTTCAACAACCCTTACAGAGCTCACCGATAGAGATCTGGCAATATCTTGAGCTATGTTAGTTATTTTACTAGCTTTAGTTCCCGGTGCTGGTTGTATTTCAAATCGCGTCACAACCGGTCCTGGTAAAACCGTTTCAACGCTAGCCTCTATACCAAATTCTTCAAGTTTTGTTTCTAAAAGTAATGCTAGCTCGTTTAGCTCGTCTTTTGATAACGAAGAACCATCATCAAGGGCTCTATCTAATAACTGGGTACTAGGCATTTTTGTTTTCTTGATATCCTTATCCAAGTTTTCAGAAACTGGTGCCTCAACCTCTTTTAGCTTAGTTTCAGTTTTAATTTCTTGTTGCTTAGTTGGAATCTCTTTAGAGCTTGTTGTTTCAAATAATATTTTTTTTGTTTTAGATTCTTTCTTGGTTTCATTCTTCTTTTCTTTTCTTGCATTATTTAAAGATGAGACCATATTTTTAAGATAAGCATGCAGTTTTAGTAGATGTGCCTTAATTTTCTCTAATATAACTTTAATAAAATTAAGAATGGATTGAGAGATCAATACTATTATCTTACCAAGACCATCCAAGGCTTTGAGCCATGAGAAACTAAATGAATTTGATGATGCGGGAATCATAAATAAAATAAAGAAAATTAAAGCTCCAACCGATCCTATATTGACTGAAAGAGATCTAAATAAAATTTCACCAGTCGCACCTCCAGAAATCCCTGTAAAGAAATATTCCAGAATTGAAGAAAAGCTAATAAGAAGAATTACTGAACTAACAACCCTAACAACCACCTTAGATATTGAATTGTATGCATCTTTCTTCAAGATAATTTGAGCAGACCAAACACAACCAATGATTAATAAGCCATAAGCTGCATATCCAATAAGGGTATATAGAAAATCAGAAATTTTAGCTCCTAAAGGCCCGCCTAAGTTAACGACAGTATTTGAAGAATTTGTATTAAAAAAACCTGAGTCTGATGAGCTGTATGATGCTAAAACAATAAAAATATATAGGGACAGGCCAATTAAGAAATAGCTAAAGAAATTTAATAATGTTTTTTTTATATATGGTGAGAGCATTTTCTAGAGTAATTATTCCCTGTTTTATTAAATTATAACTATTTATCAATCACATTTATTCAATATTCAATTATAATTCGAGCATGTCAACAAATCATAGCAAATTAATTATATTAGGTTCAGGCCCTGCGGGCTATTCTGCTGGTATTTATGCTGCAAGAGCAGGCTTGAATCCAGTTCTGATTAGTGGTGCACAAGAAGGTGGGCAATTAACAACAACCACAGATGTTGAAAACTGGCCTGGTGATAGTAATGATCTACAAGGACCAGATCTCATGGTAAGAATGAAAGATCACGCTTTAAAATTTGATGTCGAGATTATTAATGATCATATTAATGCAGTTGATTTAAAAACTAAGCCATTTAAATTAATGGGATCCAGTGAATATACCTGTGATTCATTGATTATCTCAACTGGCGCAAGCGCCATGTACCTTGGTTTACCAAGCGAAAATGAATTTTTAGGTAAAGGTGTTTCTGCATGCGCAACATGCGATGGTTTTTTTTATAGAGACCAAGAGGTGGTTGTTGTAGGCGGAGGAAATACAGCTGTCGAGGAAGCCCTATATCTTGCCAGAATATGTTCAAAAGTTACTCTGGTTCATAGAAGGGATCAATTAAGAGCAGAAAAAATATTACAAGATAGACTTTTCGTTGAGGAGAAAAATGGAAAAGTTAATATTATGTGGAACTCTGAATTAAAAGAAGTTGTTGGTGATGAGATGGGTGTGAATGGGGTTATTTTAAAAACTCCTGATGGAGAGTTAACAATTGGTGTTCACGGTGTTTTTATTGCAATTGGTCACAAACCTAATACAGATATTTTTAAAGATCAACTTGAAATGGATAATGGTTACTTAAAGATTAACTCTGGCACAGAAGGAAATGCAACAGAAACATCTATTAATGGCGTTTTTGCAGCTGGTGATGTTTCAGATCAAATTTATAGACAGGCGGTGACTTCTGCAGGTTCTGGTTGTATGGCTGCATTAGATGCAGAGAAATACTTATCAGAGTAATTAATGTCATATTTAGCATATCAAGTAAAAGAGACCGCTGAAGGATTTAAAGGATCAATTAAGGAATTACCTATTCCGACTCTTGAAGATGGTAATGTGCTTATAAAAGTAAATTATTCTTCTTTGAATTATAAAGATGCACTTGCTGCAACAGGAGTTAAGGGTGTAGTTAAAGAATATCCTTTTACACCTGGAATTGATTCGGCTGGAGAAGTTATCGATTCAAGATCTAATAATTTTGTAAGAGGTGATCATGTTGTTGTCACTGGTTATAAGATGGGAATGTCTGTTAATGGTGGTTTTGGAGGAATTATTCATGTGCCTGAAAGATGGATAGTTAAGATTCCTAAAAATTTATCACAACTTAATGTTATGGAAATAGGAACAGCCGGTTTAACAGCGGCCGCATCTGTTAAAAAATTATTAGATTCAAATGTCTCTAATAATCTTCCTGTCCTTGTATCAGGCGCTACGGGTGGAGTTGGGTCTGTTGCTGTGAATATATTAAATAAATTAAATTATAAGGTTCATGCTTTAACTGGCAAACCTACTCACGAGAAGGTTCTTGTTGCAATGGGCGCTCATGAAATTATTGACAGAAATGAATTCCTTGACTCAGGAGTGCGCCCGCTTGATAAAGCAGTTTATGGTGGTGGTGTGGATACTGTTGGTGGTGATATTTTATCTAAAATGCTTTCAATGACATCAAATAATGGAGCTGTTTCATGTTGTGGAAATGTTGCAGGAGCAAACTTTAAATCATCAGTATTTCCTTTTATATTAAGAGGAATTTCTTTACATGGAATTGATTCGGCTGAATCATCAATTGAGCTGAAAAAACATCTATGGGAAATGCTCAGTTCAGACTGGTCTGTTTCTTTAAGTGATCAAACTAGAATTATAGAATTAAAAGATATTGAGCCTGAAATTTCTAAAATTTTAGATGGTCAACAAATTGGTAGAGTTGTAATTAAACATGGAGAATAGTTATGAATGATGATTTTGAAAAATATTACGAAAACAAAGAAGCAGACGAAGACAGTAAGTCAGACGCCAGAGTTATTACTATATTAATAACAGTGTTGGTTGTTGCTGCTACTTTTTGGGTTGCAAATCAGTAATTACTTAGGGCCCATTCTCATTGCAGAATCTAGTCTAATGGTTTCACCATTAAGATAACTGTTTTTAACTATATGTCCTGCAAGATCTGCAAACTCTTTAGTTTTGCCAAACCTATGCGGGAACTGAGTTGTTTCTAAGAGTGTTTTCTTATTCTCTTCTTTTGCAAGACTCATTAAAGGTGTATCAAAAATACCAGG
>CALJHI010000049.1 GCA_938075575.1 uncultured SAR86 cluster bacterium
AATGAGGCAAAGAAATTTAAAAATTTGATTGACTGTAAAAACAATCTAGTTCTTCATACATCACATCCGTCTCCCTTGTCTTCTTATAGAGGATTTTTTGGATGCAAACATTTTTCAACCACTAATAGATATTTATTAAGCAATAATTTAAAAGAAATTGATTGGTCTACTAAATAACAATAGAAAAAATTTCAATCAATCAGTTCATCAATAATATCTTGTTTAGCGATACATGCTTTCATATAAGTATTATTAACTTTCAACCCAAGCAGAACTTTAATTTTTTTTAAATTGCTAAAATTTATTTCTTTATCACTAAAAAGAACATGAAAGGTTGGTGTTTCCTTTCCTAGGTATTTCATTCTGGCAATAATTTCCTGACCCCTGAAACAGCCTTTATTGAAAGAAACTCTTTTTTTATCATAATTTATTTCTGATGGCCTAAATTGACCAGATTCTTTTTGGGTAAGTAAATAATTTCCAACCATAATATTGCTAGCGAGCCACTCATCATGAGAAATTGAGTCAATCAACGCTTTATCATCAATATCAATTGAAATAAATAACCCATGATTATCAATCAGTGGGTGTATAGACTTAGTTTCTCCAACAAACCCATGGACAACTTCAGCCGTCTCCTTGAAGGAAACTCTAAAAAATTTTGCGTATGGCTCTAGATCTTGAATAAATATATCTTTAAGTGTTTTATCAACAATAATTTTGAACTCATTACTAACTTTTTTAACAATAATATCTGCAATTACTTGTCCCTTTTGATTGCATATTGCAGAGAGCTGGTAGTGATTATTTTGAAGGACTGATAAATCAGAAGTAACTTGACCTTGAAGAAAATCAAGAGCTTTTTCAGAATCACCCACGACATCAAGGACACAAAAATTACTTAAACTAATTTGTCCTGAGATTAATAATTTATTTTCTTCGATTTTTTTCAAGTAAAATATTTAAATATAAAAATATATTCTAACCAATGACCGTAGAAATAAACAGAATCAAATGGAAATGCAGAAGAGGCATGCGAGAGCTTGATTTACTTTTAAGAGAGTTTGCATCACAACATCTAGAAAAATTAAATAATACAGAGGCCAAAATTTTAGATGAAGTTCTTGATTATGACGATCAAACTCTTTTTGATTATGTATTTAAAAATATCTCATTAGGCAATATCTCTCACGAAAATTTTATAAATAAATTTTTAAAAAACTTCTCAACACAAGGAAACTTTTAATATAAAACACTGTCATATGTTTAAAGGAATCAATGCTAATGAATAAAAATCATACAGAAGATTCTCTGTTAATTGATAAAGCGAGGTCTGGCAACAAAGAAGCCTTAAACATTTTGATGAGCAAATACTATCCTAGGGTTTATGCATCTCTATACTCTTACACTAAGTCTAGAGAGGATTCAGAAGATCTTGCACAAGCTACATTCATTAAAGCATGGAAAGCCCTAGATTCTTTCAGAGGCGATAGCGCATTCTTTACATGGTTATACAGGATTGCAATAAATCTTGCTAAAAACCATTTTCAAAGCTCATCATACAAAAAACAAAAGTTAAATGTATCAGAGGATGAGAGGGTTTATGAGGCTCAAGATTCTCAGAATATAGAACAAGATCTAATGCATGAAGATGCACTAATAGCCATAAATGGCTTTATAAAGACTCTTCCTGAGAACCTAAGAACTTCATTTACATTAAGAGAGGTTGAGGGAAAAAGCTATGAAGAGATTGCTGGTATTACTGATACGCCAATTGGAACTGTTAGATCAAGAATTTTTAGAGCAAGAGAAACAATTCTTGAATTTATTAATAAGGAGTTAAAGCATGGATAAATATGATGAACTTATTTCATCTCTATACGATGGTGAGTTAGAGGGCCTAGACCTTGATAAGTCTCTAGAGTTTCTCTCAGACAACAAAGATATAAAAGACAAAATCTCTTTATATGGAATCATTTCTGCTGCTACAAACATAGATTCGAATAACATTGTCTCTATTTCTGGCTCGCACTTAAATAAAAAAAAGGTGCTTTGGATTTCAAATGGCCTTACAGCTGCTGCATCGATTCTTTTAACCGTTTTATTTATAAACCAACCTGATTTTTCAAGAATGGGTGTAGATAAGGATGCTCAAGATAAGTTAAACCTTGCTGTTAGCAGCCCGGAGGCACAAGAGATAGCTAGTTTAAGAGAAGACAACCTGGTCAACCACGTTCTTAACGTTGTAAATAATCCTTCCCTACAATCATCAGAGCCATTAATGGATTTAAGAAATGTTGGATTTAATTTAAACGATGCATCAAGAAGATCATACACAAATGGAAAGCAAAATTTTGTGATGCATGTTGAAAAAAAGAATTTTAACCTTAAAAAGATTAGATATTGGAGGCATGGCAATAAAAACATTTACCTTGTACCTTTGGCTGATGGTAGGATACTCACTCTTTATGGCAATTTGGACCAACAGAGCGTTCAACAAATCGCAAAAAATATTAAGTAAAGGAATAAAAATGAACAAAATTATTAACTACATAGCATTTTTCATAGTATTTGCTGGTTCATTGGCTGTAAACGCTTCAGGACTTCCTGAAAACATTTCAGAACTTGTTGATGATTCAGCGCCAGCGGTTGTTAACATAACTTCAAAAAAAGAAGTATCGACTAGGCAGCTTGGTGGTTATGGTGGAATACCTGATGAAATACTCGAAAGATTTGGAATGCCTAGACAATACGGTCAAATGCCTCAACAAAAAAGGGAAGCTGTATCCTATGGTTCCGGCTTTATCTTAAAAGATAATTATATCCTTACGAATTTTCATGTTGTTGAGGATGCTACAGAGGTTGTAGTCTCTCTTTCTGATAGAAGAGAATTTCAAGCTGAGGTAATCGGAGTAGATCCATTATCTGATCTAGCAGTTCTTAAGGTTGATGGAAAAAAACTTCCAAAAGTCAATGTTGGAGATAGCGATAAATTAAAAGTTGGAGACTGGGTCGTTGCAATAGGGTCTCCTTTTAGTTTTGATTTTTCAGTCACGGCAGGAATAGTTAGCGCAAAAGGAAGAAGTATTCAGAACAATAATATTGGAAATTATGTTCCTTTTCTTCAAACAGACGTAGCAATTAATCCAGGTAATTCTGGCGGCCCGCTGTTTGATCTTGACGGAAGGGTTGTTGGCATTAATTCTCAAATCTATTCTAGAAGCGGTGGATATCAGGGACTAGCATTTGCAATACCGATTAATGTAGCAATAGATGTTGCTGATCAAATCATTGATTCAGGATTTGTTTCTAGGGGTTATCTTGGAGTAAGAATGAGTGAAGTTGATAGCGATCTCGCTGAAGCTCTTGGTATGAAAAAA
>CALJHI010000050.1 GCA_938075575.1 uncultured SAR86 cluster bacterium
AAAAGGGGTTCTCGACTTTAATGAAATGACAGATTTCAATAAAGATTTGCGATCTAAGTTGTCAAAGATTGCGACTATCCGACCTCCCATAATTGAAGAATCTCATGTTTCACCAGAAGGAACAAAAAAATACCTTATAAAACTTGCTTCAGGAACCATGGTTGAAATGGTAAGAATTCCTGAAAAAAAACGAGCTACATTATGCATATCCTCTCAAGCTGGCTGTGCTCTCCAATGCACTTTTTGCGCCACAGGAGCGCAAGGGTTTGAAAAGAACTTAACATCTGATGAAATTATAGGCCAATTATGGCTTGCTAATTTTGGAGATAATGATGAGGTTCAAATAACAAATGTAGTATTTATGGGTATGGGTGAGCCACTTCTAAATTTTGAACCAGTTATTGAATCCGCACTTATTATGAAGGATCAAATGGGTTACAGTCTTTCAAGGAAAAGAATTACAATCAGTACATCCGGGATAGTGCCTTATATTGATAAGTTACCTCAAAATATTGATGCCTCTCTAGCAATTTCTTTGCATGCACCAAATAATGAGCTTAGAGATGAAATAGTGCCTATTAATAAAAAATACCCAATTGAAAAACTTATTCAATCCTGTAAAAGCTTTGTTTCTTATTATGATGGTAAAAGAAACATAACTATTGAATATATATTAATTGATGGAGTTAATGACTCGAAGAAGCTTGCATTAGAGCTTAGTAAGCTTTTGAATGGGCTCTCATGCAAGATAAATCTTATCCCCTTCAATCCATTTGATGGGTGTGACTACAAAAGATCTAATTCTAAAAATATTAATATTTTTAAAGATATTCTTGTTAAAAAAGGTTTCATAACTACGCTGAGAGTCACAAGGGGTGATGCAATAGATGGAGCATGCGGACAGCTTGTAGGAAAACTGAAGAGATCAATAAAAGGCAAGAATTTAATTGAACACAAGGCTATTTAATGGAGAATAAATTAAAGTCTGCTAGCTCTGTTAAAACTGGACTTCTTTTTATAAATGCTAGAAAGGAACTGGGATTATCTATTCAAGATATTTCCTCAAAGCATATGATTAATGAAAAGTATATAAGAGGTATTGAAAGTGGAATATATGATAAGTTCCCTAGCGAAGGCTTTGCTAGAGCATATTTTTTAAAGTATGCACATTTGCTTAAGATAAATCCTGAATTCCCCTCAATCTACTCTCTAAAACCTAGAAAGGATGAGATTGTAAATAAATCCTTTAAAAGCATTAATGATAATTTATTAAAAATAATTCTTGGAATCTCTGCATTGCTGGCTATTATTTTTATTCTTGTTATGGCCATTAACAACTCTTCCTCAGACAAAGACCTAATGGATTCCATAGCAGATTCAGAAATCATCATTACCCAATCTTCTATAGACCTAACTAAAGATTTAGAGCAAGAGATTTCTATTAACATTCCAGAAGAGATACCTAGCATTTCAAAAAATAAGCTTGAAGCACTATCCTCTTCAGATGATAAAATTTCATTTTACAGCGAAGAGCCTATCCAAAAGGACCAAATAAGCATTCCTAAAAATGAATTAGTTTTATACTTTAATGATGAATGTTGGATAGATATATTGGCTGATGGTAGCTCAATAAAATCTGGGTTATTTTCTAAGGGCGATTCGCTAACCCTAATAATTTTAAAACCTTTTCAAATTAGACTTGGAAATGCTTATGCTATTAATGGAACATATAATAATGAGCCTGTTGATTTTATCACCGGTGCTGATACGCTTAATGTAAATACAATATTTCTTTCTGATGAGTGATTGGATAAAAAGAAAAAAAACTAATGTTGTTAGCGTTGGCTCAATCAAGGTTGGGGGTGGCAATCCTATTTCAATTCAATCTATGACAAATACCGAAACTTGTGATGTTGAATCCACAGTTAACCAAATTAATGATCTTAGTTTAGCCGGAGCTGATATTGTAAGAGTGTCTGTCCCATCTTTTGATGCAGCAAAAGCTTTCAAGGAAATTAAAAAAAGAGTAAAAATACCTCTTGTAGCTGACATTCATTTTGATTATAAAATTGCATTAGATGTAGCAGATTCTGCTGATTGCTTAAGAATAAACCCTGGGAATATTGGAAAAGAGGATAGGATAAGAGAAGTTATTAACGCAGCAAAGGATAATAATGTACCAATAAGGGTGGGGGTAAATGCAGGCTCACTAGAAAAAGACTTGCAGGTAAAATATGGCGAGCCAAATGCAGACGCGCTAGTTGAGTCAGCATTGAGGCATGCAGACATTCTAGATAGATATAATTTTTCAAATTTTAAAATGAGCTTAAAGGCATCTAATATAGAAATGACCGTTGAAGCATATAGAAAAATATCTACCTTGATTGATCAACCACTTCATCTAGGAATTACTGAAGCTGGGTCATATAGATCTGGAACTGTTAAATCATCCATAGGCGTTGGAATGCTTTTATCTGAAGGTATTGGAGATACCATAAGAATTTCTTTGGCATCTGATCCTGTTGATGAGATAAAAATAGGCTGGGATATTCTAAAAAGTCTGAATATAAGAAGTAGAGGTGTCAAAATAGTTGCTTGCCCTAGTTGCTCAAGACAAAATTTTAATGTAATTGAAGTAGTAAATGAGCTTGAGAGTAGGTTTGAAGATATTTCTGAAAACATTGAAGTCGCTGTAATTGGTTGTTATGTCAATGGTCCTGGAGAAAGTAAAGCTGCTGATGTTGGCTTGACTGGAGCAAGCCCTAAAAACCTAATGTACATTGATGGGGAGCCTAATAAAAAAATTAGCAATGAAAATCTTGTAGATGAATTAGAAAATAGAGTAAGAGAAAAAATAGCTAAATCAAAAGCTGAAATTATAGTAAGGAGCTGATATGAAAAAGATTCAATCGCTATCTGGAATGATGGATTTATTCAAAGGTTCAGACATTTCTAACTCTGCAGAAAATATTTTTAAAGTAGAGAAAGCTCTAAAGGATATTTTTATATCTTATAATTTTTCTGAAATAAGGACACCTGCTTTAGAAGAAACAGATCTTTTCAAAAGATCTGCAGGCGATATATCTGACATTGTTAACAAAGAAATTTATACTTTTTTAGATAGAAATAATAAGAGTATAAGCTTGCGTCCTGAAGGAACTGCCGGTGTTGTGAGATCTATTATTGAAAAAAAACAAGACTCAACTACAAATAAATTCTGGTACATAGGCCCCATGTGGAGATATGAAAGGCCTCAAAAAGGAAGATTTAGGCAATTTAGCCAAGCTGGAATTGAAATTCTCGGCTACGAAGAGGGTAATTCAGAATATGAATTAATGTCATTGATTTGCAATATCATTAACAAACTTTCCATAAAAAAACCCACAATAAAAATTAATCATTTAGGTAATCCTAAAACAAAGAAAGAATATTGTGATGCTTTAGTCTCGTACCTTAGACCATATTCAAATTAATTAAGTGAAACAGAGCTAGAAAGATTAAATAAAAATCCATTAAAGATTCTCGATTCAAAAAATGAAAATACTCAAAAAATTCTTGCAAATGGACCCTCTCTCCAAGAATTTCTTCCAAATGAAAATATCAAATTAATTAACTCATTAAAGGATACTTTTTCAGAATTTTGTTCGATTGAAATAGACTATGCTCTTGTTAGAGGCTTAGATTATTATTCTGGTTTTGTTTTCGAAGCCGTTTCAGATGAACTTGGAGCACAGGATGCTTTTTTAGGAGGTGGAAGGTATGATGTGCTAACTGAAAAGCTTGGAGGAAAAGAACTTCCAGCAATTGGCATGGCTATTGGCATTGAAAGACTTTCAAATATAGCTTCATTAGATAATACTGAAGATAATATTGTTTCTTTCATAACTATAACTAGCAATTTAGAACCAAAAGCATTTAAAATAGCCCACCATCTAAGATCATTGAATGAGAACATTAATCTAGATATGAACCTATCTAACAGTAGCCTAAAATCAAAATTAAGAAGGGCCAACAAGATAGGGGCAAGCCATGCTTTGATCATTGGAGATGAAGAGATTAAGAATGAGACTATTTTAGTTAAATATTTAGATGATGAACTTACAGAACAAGAATTAGTCTCATATGATGATATGTATAAGTTTTATAAGTCTTTGTAGATAAAAAAGGAATTAAAAATGAATGAAATTATTGATAACAATTTTGGAGCAACTAAGAACTTTATAAATAAGTATAAAAACTCAATTATTATTTTTATCTCTTTATTGGTTTTTATAGCAGCTATTTTTATATTTAATTCATACAACACTAAAATTTCTAATGAGAAAGCTGCCGCCATATATAATCAATGGATCAATCAACCTATATCTTTAGATGAAGGCCCGGAAACAAAAGATGATCTTTATAATAATTTAGTCAATAATTATTCCTCATCAGGGTATGCAATGATGGCGATGTTGAGTCGTGGAGCTGATTCTGCATCTAAAGGAGATTTTGAAAATGCTATTAATGCATTTATTTTATTAAGAGATGCTTCAGGTGGCTTCAAAGGAAATAAATTTTTTAATAAAATATCTAGAATAAGCCTATCGAGAATATACCTAGAAACAGAAATGTATGAGGAAGCATTCTCTCAGCTATCAATTTATTCAGAAGACGCAGCAAATGCATATATCCATGAGCTTATTGGTGATATCTTTGCAGCTCAAGGCAAAAATAAAAGGAGCATTGAGCAATATAAACTAGCTAATGAAAAATACTCTGATCAGCAATCAAAGTCTATTGTCGCTATGAAAATAGCCGATTTAAAGTCATAAGTACCTAAAATGAATTTTAAATATTTTTATATATTTTTCTTCTTTACCCTTACATCTTGCTCAACACTAAAGTTTTGGGAAGGTTCTGAAATAGATATTGATGAGCCTATGGAGCTTTCCGATATTCAAATTTCAATACCAGTTAAATCAAACTGGAAAATTCAATTAAGTGGAGAAAATGATCTCGGAAACTTTGTTCCAGGATTCTCTCAGGAAAAATTATTTTTTGCTGATATCACTGGCGCTATTAATGCATATGCTGCAAATTCTGGAAATTTACTTTGGTCAAAGAAATATAATGAACTTAGCTCTGGTATTGCTGCTGGATTTGGAGTGGTTGTTGTATCAGACAAAATGGGCAATGTTGTTACCTTGGATCAAAATGATGGATCTGAAATATGGTCTATTAATGTTAAGGCACGTGTGTTATCTAAAGCGGCCATCGATGCTTCAGCTATTTTAGTCAAAACTAGCGCAGGAGAATTAATAGCTCTTAACAAAAGTGATGGGGAGATTTTATGGTCATATAGATCTCAATTACCGCTTCTTACAGTCAGAGGCAGTAGTAGTCCTGTAATTAATGAAGATAAAGTTATTGCTACATTTGATAATGGAAGGCTAGGTGTTTTTCAACTATCAACAGGCTTTCCTATTTGGGATGGAGCAATATCTTATGTATCAGGCACCTCGGAGCTAGAAAATTTGATAGATGCTGATTCAGATCCTGTAATCCAGGGGTCCTTAATCTATACGACAAATTATCAAGGCAATGTTAGTATCTTTGATCAAGCTCAGAAAAGAGCAATTTGGAAATCTGAATCTTCCTCTTTCTATTCTCCAGTCATAACGAAGGGATTAATAATAGTAATTGAAGATAACTCAAAAATTGTAACTTTCTCTAATAAAACATTAGAAAGCTCTTGGACATCAGGATCCTTACTGAACAGAAACTTATCTAACCCAATAGCATACAAAGGAAACCTTATTGTTGGAGATTACGAAGGCTTCATTCATATAATTAATCCAGTAAATGGAAAAATTATTGGTAGAAAAAATGTCTCAAAAAACCCAATAAAGTCATTATCTTCTAGAGGAGATTCTTTTTTTGCTGTTGATGAAAAATTTAATTTATTTTCATTAACAATATAAAATACTAGTGATATATGTTCACCTCAATAGCAATAATTGGCCGCCCGAATGTTGGCAAATCAACACTTTTTAATAAACTTACAAAAACCAGAAAAGCAATAGTTTCTGATTATTCTGGTTTAACTAAAGATAGAAACTATGGATATATAGAACTTGGAGATAGTCGCTTTTTTGTTATTGATACAGGTGGAATTGCAAAAGATGAGTCTATTTTAAAGGAAGATATTGCTGATCAAGCATGGATTGCTGCTGAAGAGTCTAACATTATTATATTTGTTCTTGATGGATCTCAGGAACTAAATAATGAAGATTTAGATATTTTACAAAACTTAAGAAAACTAAATAAAGAATTTATTACAGTATTGAATAAATCTGACAAGAAATCACAAAGTCAGATAAAAGTTGATCTTATAAAGAAAGGTCTTGATGATTATATTGAAATAAGTGCAGAACACTCTTCAAATATCAATGACTTAAGGTCAATTCTTAAAAGCAAGCTCCCAAAAGAAAGAATCCTATATCCTGAAGGAAAAAGAGTTGCTGTTATTGGAAGGCCAAATGCAGGAAAATCTACTTTCATTAATAAATTCATTAATGAGGAAAGGCTTATTGTCTCTGAGATAGCTGGAACTACAATTGATTCAATTAGCATACCTTTTAATGTAGATGGTAAAGATTATGTCTTCATAGACACAGCAGGAATTAGAAAAGGTTTTAAAACTAGCCATAAAGTTGAATACTTTTCTTATGTAAGAGCCCTCCATTCTGTAGTGGAGTCTGATGTTGTTCTTTTTTTGTGTGACTCCTCGGAAGGAATAGTTGATCAGGATTTAAAAATAATAAATATGGTTTGTGAAACTGGCAAGCCTTTATTGATCGCCTTCAATAAGATTGATCTTTTAACTAGAAAAGAAAAAGATGAAATGTACAGCACTAAAAGAGCTCAATCTAATTTTTTAGAAGACTTTATTAAACTAGAAATTTCAGGAATTAAGGGCACAGGATTTAAGCGACTATTTAGAAACCTAGACCAATTAATTACGAGATCTCAAAAAACATTTACAACATCTGAATTAAACAAATCATTGGAAAAATTTATAAATCAGAGCGCCCCTCCATCTGTCGGTGGAAGACAGTTAAAACTTAGATATGTCCACTTTGCTGGAATTAACCCAACAACATTAGTCATTCATGCTAATAATGATAAGAAAATACCAAGTAATTATAAAAAGTATTTAGTAAACTCATTTAGAGATAAACTTAAGCTTAGAAGCATACAATTAAGACTATTTTTTAGAAAGTCAAAAAATCCATTTAAAGATAAAGTGAATAAGTTAACTGAAAGGCAGATCAAAAAGAAACAAAGGTTGATGAAGCACGTTAAAAAGAATAAAAAGTAGTCTTTTTTGAGCACTTGACTCATATTTATATTCATTTTCTAGGGTATAATCTCAGCACAAATACTACTTAAAAAAGAACATTTGTCTACTTTAAAAACTATGAAAAGACCTGTAAATATAAACCTTCTTAAAATAAAGCTTCCGCTAACTGCTTTGCTTTCAATAACCCATCGTTTAAGCGGTATGTTTATATTTTTTATTGTTATGCCTGTGTCAGTAATTTCATTATCTTTCTTGCTAGAATCAAGTGCATCTTATGAACTATTTAAAGAAAATTATAATTCCAGTATTAGTCTTAAAATAATATTTTTATCTCTAATAATTATATTTAAATATCATATTTTTACTGGAGTTCGTCATATGCTAATGGATTTTCACCTAATTAGTGAAAGCCTTGCTTCCTCCTATAGATCATCTCAGATTACCTTAATTCTTTTCTTGGCTGATAGCCTTTTAACAGCAGTGGTGATTTTATAATGCACATCGGAAAGCTTTATTGGTTCATGCAAAGATATAGTGCAATTTATTTTTTAGCATTTATTGTTTATTTAGAGTATTTATTCCTATCAAACGAGTTAACTTATACTTTTTTAAGCACAAACATTTATTTTAAAATTTTCTTAAGTATTTTTATTGTCCTTACTAATATTCATGGTTTTATCGGCCTATGGACAGTAGGAACTGATTATCTAACAACGAGGACTTTAGGATTTCTATCAGACAGATTAGGGGGAGTTGCTAACTCTGTAAGAAGATTATATGAAATCCTTTTCATAACAATGGGCTGTTTAATTACAGTCTTATATTTTTTAATTATCTGGTTTTAAATATGAACAACATCAACTCATCAAACATTAAGACTTTAGAATTTGACGCCTTGATTATTGGCGGCGGCGGCTCCGGAATGAGAGCCTCGCTCGAACTTGCCAAGTCGGGACTTAAGACAGCAGTTGTTTCAAAGGTTTTTCCTACTAGATCTCATACGGTTTCTGCTCAAGGCGGTATAACATGTGCTATCCAGAGCGCAGATCCCAATGATGATTGGAGATGGCATATGTATGACACTGTAAAAGGTGCAGATTTTATAGGAGATCAAGATGCCATTGAATACATGTGTTCAGAAGGTCCGAAGGCTGTGTTTGAGTTAGAGCATATGGGTCTTCCATTTTCTAGATTTGAAAATGGTAGAATTTATCAAAGACCTTTTGGTGGTCAATCTAAAGACTTTGGTAAGGGTGGGCAAGCTGCAAGAACCTGTGCTGCTGCAGACAGAACAGGACATGCACTTCTTCATACTTTATATCAAAATAATGTAAAAGAAGGATCAAACTTTCTAAATGAGTGGTTTGCTGTAGATTTGGTTAAAAATGCCAAAAATGAGGTAACAGGTGTTATTGCATTTTCAATTGAATCTGGAGATGTTGCTTACCTTAAAGCTCAATCAACCGTCCTTGCTACTGGTGGGGCTGGAAGGATTTATGCATCAACTACGAATGCGCTTATCAATACCGGTGATGGCTTAGGTATGGCATTACGCTCAGGATTTCCTGCGCAAGATATGGAAATGTGGCAATTTCATCCTACAGGAATATATGGAGCTGGTTCATTAGTAACAGAGGGTTGCAGAGGGGAAGGCGGCTATCTTATAAATGCTGATGGTGAAAGGTTTATGGAAAGATATGCTCCAAATGTAAAAGATCTTGCTGGAAGAGATGTTGTTGCTAGGTCAATGGTTTTAGAGATTTTAGAAGGCAGAGGCTGTGGGGAAAATAAAGATCATGTTTTCTTAAAGTTAGATCATTTAGGTGCGGATGTTTTAAATGCAAAGCTTCCAGGCATTTGCGAGCTTTCGAGAACTTTCGCTCATGTTGATCCAATATATGAACCTATTCCAGTAGTCCCAACTTGTCACTATATGATGGGAGGGACGCCGACTAATGTTAATGGTCAAGCTTTTACCAGGTCTGGTAATAATGACATAACAATCCCAGGATTATATGCTGCTGGTGAGGCTGCATGCGTATCAGTTCATGGTGCCAATAGACTTGGTGGTAACTCTTTATTAGATCTCATTGTATTTGGAAGAGCAACAGGAAAGCATATACAAGAAGAAATAAACAGTGGAGGCGGTCTAGATTCTGCATCAAATTCAGACATTGATGAGTCTCTTGAAAGACTGAATAGGTTAAATGAATCAACTTCTGGCTACCAAACTGCTGAAGTAAAAAGACAACTCCAAGCATGTATGCAAAACTACTTTGGTGTTTTCAGAAGAGGCGAGTTCATGAAACAGGGAGTTGAAGAGCTAAAAGAAATTAGAGAAAAAACTAATAATCTTCATGTTGCTGACAAAAGCATGGCCTTCAATACAAGCAGGGTAGAGGCACTTGAGCTTCAAAATTTACTTGAAGTAGCTGAAGCCACAGCTATTGCAGCACTTGAAAGAAATGAAAGTAGAGGCGCACATGCAAGAGATGATTATCCCGAAAGAGATGATGAAAATTGGTTGTGTCATTCTATGTATGATCCAATATCAAAAACTTTATCTAAAAGGGAAGTTAACTTTGAGCCAAATCAGGTAGATGCTTTTCCACCAGCTGTGAGGTCTTATTAATATGAGTTCATTAGAAGTAAACCTTTATAGATATAATCCTGAAACTGATAAGTTTCCTTATATGAAAACATATAACATTGAGAAGCCCTCAAGAGATATTATGGTTCTAGATTTACTCCATCTCCTTAAAGAAGGCGATGAATCAATTTCCTATAGAAGATCCTGTAGAGAAGGGGTGTGCGGGTCTGACGGGATGAATATCAATGGAAAAAATGGCCTAGCTTGCATCACACCAATTTCAAGTGTAATTAAAAAAAATAAGATTGATTTAAGGCCATTGCCTGGACTTCCTGTGATTAGAGATCTTGTAGTAGATATGTCTGAATTCTATGCGCAATATGAAAAAATAAAGCCTTTCCTTCAAAATGACACAACAGCACCAGAGCAAGAAAGGCTTCAGTCACCTGCTGATAGAGATAAGTTAGATGGTTTGTATGAATGTATTTTGTGTGCATGTTGTTCTACTAGCTGCCCTTCTTTTTGGTGGAATCCGGATAAATTTGTTGGTCCCGCAGCTTTGCTTCAGGCGTATAGATTTTTAGCTGATACAAGGGATTTAAAAGCTGAAGAGAGACTAGAAGATCTATCAGACCCATTCAGTGTTTATAGATGCCATGGAATTATGAATTGTGTAAGTGTTTGCCCAAAAAGTTTAAATCCAAACAAAGCAATTGGGGAAATAAAGTCAATGTTACTTAAAAATAAAGAGAATATTATTGCAAGAGATGGAGCTTAAATTTAAAGAAAAATGAATTTATCAATGGGGGAATTTTGGGAGAGTTCGCATGTATCAGGAGGGCATTCAGCTTATCTTGAAAGTTTATATGAGCAATATCTCGAAGATCCAAGCCAGCTATCTTCAGAATGGAAAAGGTATTTTGATAATTTAGATTCCAATGTTAATGGTGATGGAGATATTTCACATCAAAAAATAGTTGATGAATTTAGAAATATGTCTAGAAGAAATGGCTTGCTTGAGAATATTCCAGATGCAAGGCAATCAAAAGTAATCAGATTAATTCAATCTTATAGAAATAGAGGTCATCAGAAAGCTAACTTAGATCCTTTGGGTATGATGGATAGGGCTAATATAGAAGATCTTAACTTAGAGTTTCATGGCCTATCAAAAGATGACCTTAATGACGAATTTTTTACTGATACTCTTCTAATAGGAAAAGAGAAAGCCACGCTTAAAGAAATTATAGAATCACTTAAAGTTATTTACTGCGGCAATATTGGTATTGAATATAACCACATTATAGATACTAACGAAAGGAAGTGGTTCCAAAAGAAATTTGAATCTAAATTAGGAAAATATATCTTCTCAACTGAAGATAAGCTTCATATATATGAGAGATTAAATTCTGCAGAAGGCTTGGCTAAATATTTAGCAGCAAAATATCCTGGAATGAAAAGGTTCGGTATTGATGGTGCCGAGTCTTTAATTCCCTTAGTAGATGCTGTTATACAGAATCTCGGAGAGCTTGGAGCAAATCAAATTTGTTTTGGAATGGCACACAGAGGTAGACTTAACTTGCTTGTAAATGTACTAGGCAAATTACCCTCAGAGCTCTTCTCAGCGTTTGATGAAAACTATGAAATTACTGGTGCAAATACAGGGGATGTAAAATACCACTTGGGCTTCTCTTCAAACCTTAAAACAAAAGGTGGGGAAGTGCATGTCTCTTTGAATAGCAACCCTTCTCATCTAGAGATTGTTGACCCAGTTGTGCTGGGTTCAGTAAGGGCAAGACAGGATAGGCTTGATGATTTAGAAAGACAAAAAGTTGTCCCTGTTTTACTTCATGGGGATGCCTCTTTTTCTGGTCAAGGTGTTGTTATGGAGTCTCTCCAGATGTCACAAACTAGAGGATTTAAAGTTGGTGGAACTATACATATTGTTGTTAATAATCAAATAGGTTTCACAACAAGCAATAAAAATGATTCTAGATCCACAGATTACTCAACAGATGTAGCAAAGATAATTCAGGCACCAGTTATCCATGTCAATGGTGATGATCCTGAAATGGTTGTTAAAGCTGCGATAATAGCCAGCAAATACAGAAAAGAATTCAATAAAGATATT
Source organism: uncultured SAR86 cluster bacterium (assembly GCA_938075575.1). GTDB lineage: Bacteria > Pseudomonadota > Gammaproteobacteria > Magnimaribacterales > D2472 > CAJQGY01. The sequence continues at coordinate 12,064 of CALJHI010000050.1, forward strand.
GTAATTGATTTATTTTGCTACAGAAGAAGAGGTCACAATGAAGCCGACGATCCGTCTGCAACTCAGCCTCTAATGTACAAGAAAATAAAAAATCATCCATCTGTGCTAACTCAATACGAGGATATATTAATTAGAGAAGGTTTAATTTCTTCTGATCAAACAGCAGAGGTTAGATCTAATTACAGAAGATTACTTGAATCAGGCGCATCAGTAGCAAAAAACCTTGCAAAAAAACCAAATATAGATCTTTGGTTTGATTGGAATGAATATATAGATAATAATTGGTGGGAAGAGATAGACACCTCCATAAATAATAAAACTATCTCTAAATTAGGCAAGGATATCTCAAAAGTTCCTGAAGGCTTTAAGCTTGGATCACAAGCTATGAAGATATTTAAAGATAGAGATTCAATGACAGAATCTAAAATTAATATTAATTGGGGTTATGGAGAAATGTTAGCATATGCCTCTCTTTTATCAGAAGGTTATCCAATAAGGCTAACAGGCCAAGATGTAAGAAGGGGAACTTTCTCTCATAGACATGCATGCGTTTTTGATAAGGAAAGTGGCGATGGCCACATACCATTATTTGAAATTGCTAAAAAGAATAATACTAAGTTTGATATTTATGACTCTTTATTATCTGAAGAGGCTGTATTGGCATTTGAGTATGGATATTCAGCAACTTGGCCAACAGGTCTAGTTGTTTGGGAAGCCCAATTTGGTGATTTTGTTAATGGTGCTCAGGTTGTTATAGATCAATTTATTGTTTCTGCTCAACATAAGTGGGAGAGACTCTCAGGGCTAGTAATGCTATTACCGCATGGGTATGAAGGACAAGGCCCCGAGCACAGCAGCGCTCGAATAGAGAGGTTTTTACAGCTTTGTGCTTCAGAAAATATTCAAGTATGCGTTCCAAGCTCTCCGTCTCAAATTTTTCATCTTTTAAGAAGACAGGCAATAAGAAAGCTTAGAACTCCCTTAGTTGTAATATCTCCTAAAAGTTTATTAAGAAATCCAGATGCTTCCTCTAATCTCAATGATCTTTCTAATGGCTCATTCCAGTGTGTCATTGATGACAAGTCTAACAAGAAAGAGATTACA
>CALJHI010000051.1 GCA_938075575.1 uncultured SAR86 cluster bacterium
TGGATCTGCTGTTAATTCAAATATAATTTCTCTTTGGGCATCGCCTCTGTCAACAATATTTTTAACTTTTCCTAACAAGACTCCATTTGGATATATACCACCCAATCCAGATGAATAAATTTCTTGGTCTACTTCTATAGGGTTATCCCATATCAATACACTGTATTCACAACCAATAGCAAGTGGTCTTCCTAAGCCTCTAGCATTACAGTGAAAATTATTTGAAAAAATTGGAATAGAGTGTCTTATATCTGACAGCAGCATAACTTCTTGGATATTATTTTTGTTAGAAATGACTTGACCAAGCAGCCCCTTTGAATTTATTACTGGACTGTGAAGCAAGGAATCATTTTGCCCAGATAATGTTTTTATAAACATCTTATGGCTGTCACAACAAAAATAATCATTAGTATTAAATCTTACTAAATTTGAAAAGACTACTTTATTTGAAGAGGTATTATTTTCTATAAAATTATTAAGGCTATCTTCTATAAGAAAAAAACCTTCATTATTTGAAATGATAAACTTTGCAATCTGTTCTTTGTTTAATTGGGTTTTAAGACTTTTATTTTGTTCTATTAATAGTGACTTGCTTTTGAGGCTTGATGGGATTGAAATTACAGGCTCAAAAACAAAACTAGATATAAAGTACTTTGTTGAAAGTATTGATGAGTTGTATGTATTTTTTGCCTTAGAAAAGTAACTAAAGCTGTAATCTAAGTATATTAGAGAAGAGGCTAATAAAACATAAATTATGAATGGAAAAATGGATGTATTGGGCGCATGTTTCGCCATAAGACTATTCTGAAGATAGAAGATCTATATTATATTTATCCATTATCTCTAAAGCCTGGCCCCCGCCTCTTGCAACACATGTTAGAGGGTCTTCTGCAACGATAACTGGAATGCCGGTTGAATTAGCAATAAGTTTATCCAGATCTCTCATCAAAGCGCCTCCTCCCGTCAGGACAATACCTCTTTCAGCAATATCTGCTGCTAGTTCTGGAGGTGATAGCTCTAATGCATTTCTTATTGCTCTGACTATTCCATACAATGGATCTTTCATTGCATCAAAAGCCTGCTCACTATTTACTGTAAAAGTTTCAGGAATTCCTTCTGCTAAATTTCTCCCAGTAATAGACATTTCTTTCTTTTCAGACTCTGGAGTGGCACATCCAATAGTATGTTTAATTTTTTCTGAGGTTGATTCACCTATGACGCAACCATAATTTCTTCGGATCCATGAAGTTATGGATTCATCCATCTTATCTCCGCCAATTTTTACGGACTCAGCATAAACAACGCCGTTTAAAGAGAGTATTGCAATCTCTGAAGTTCCTCCTCCGATATCAACCACCATGTTTCCACTTGCCTCTTCAACAGGAAGGCCGGCACCTATTGCAGCTGCCATTGGCTCTTCAATAAGCTTTACATCTCTAGCCCCTGCTCCTAAAACAGATTCTCTAATAGCCCTTCTTTCAACTTGCGTAGATCTGCATGGCACGCAAACCAAAACTCTCGGGCTAGGTTTTATAAATCGTTGCTCATGAACTTTTGCAATAAAATGTTGCAGCATTTTTTCAGTTACTTGGAAATCAGCAATGACGCCCTCAGAAAGTGGACGAATCGCTTTTATGTTTCCTGGGGTTCTGCCAAGCATTTTTTTTGCTTCAGTTCCAACAGCGACAACAGTTTTTTGACCTCTTGATTCTCTAATAGCGACAACAGACGGTTCATTTAAAACTATACCAACATCTTTTGTATAAATTAATGTATTGGCAGTACCAAGGTCTATAGATAGGTCATTAGAGAAGTAACCTCTAATAGTTTTAAAAATATTGAAATCCACGCTTTTCCTTAAAAAATAATGTTAATAATACTCTAGTTGAGTTAATATTCAGCATCTAAATAATATAATATCCTATATATGGACAAGAAAACAGTTACAACTATATCTTACTTATCTAGACTTAAAATAGATAAGAATAATGAAGATAAAATAACCTCTGATCTTGAAAATATTATTACATTTGTTGATCAGCTTAATGATGCAAGTGTAGAAGGTGTCGAACCTTTAACTAGTCCATTAGAAAAAATTGCTAAAACTCGCTCAGATAAAGTTACTGCTAAAAATAATAAAGAAATTTTTTTAGAAAGAGCTCCAAAATCAAATGAAGATTATTTTTTAGTTCCCAGGGTTGTTGAATGAGTATCCGTTATAAAACTATTAAAGAATTGAGCTATATGCTTAAGAATAAAGAAATTTCTAATAAGGAATTGATTGAGGAAACTTTTAGGCTAATTAAAGATAACCAATATTTAAATTCATTTATAACTTTAAATAAAGAAAAGGCTCTAGAGAAAGCTTCTAATATAGATAACACATCTTCTTTACTCAGCGGTATACCGATAGCACAAAAAGATCTTTTTTGCACAAAAGATCTTCGCACAACATGTGGCTCTAACATGCTCTCTGATTTTATACCTCCATATTCTGCAACTGTTATTGAGAATCTCGAAAATGCTGGATGTATCTCTGTGGGTAAAACCAATATGGATGAGTTTGCTATGGGGTCCTCAAACGAAACTAGTTTTTTTGGAAATGTATTAAATCCATGGGGTGAAAATCTAGTTCCAGGTGGAAGTTCTGGTGGTTCTGCATCAGCAGTATCTGCTGGACTTGTTCCTGCAGCCACAGGAACTGATACAGGTGGATCTATTAGACAGCCTGCATCACTATGTGGAATTTCCGGATTAAAACCAACATATGGAAGAATTTCAAGATGGGGAATGATTGCTTTTGCATCAAGCCTTGACCAGGCAGGACCTATGGCAAGAACTGCTGAAGATTGTGCAATTATGCTTAATGAAA
>CALJHI010000052.1 GCA_938075575.1 uncultured SAR86 cluster bacterium
ATTATCGATGCCGGGGTTCCAGTTGTTGAAACTGCTGGAAGAAATCCTGCTGAGTATCTGCCAGCTTTAAAAGATGCGGGCATTAAAGTGATTCATAAGTGCACATCTGTAAGACATTCATTAAAAGCTCAGTCTATTGGGTGTGATGCTGTTTCTGTAGATGGTTTTGAGTGCGGTGGGCACCCTGGTGAGGATGATATTCCAAACTTCATTTTATTACCTAGAGCTGCAGATGAGCTAGAGATTCCTTTTGTTGCTTCAGGAGGTATGGCAGATGCAAGAAGCCTTGTGGCTGCTATGGCTTTGGGTGCTGAAGGTATGAACATGGGCACAAGATTTATTGCAACACAAGATGCTCCTGTTCACCAGAATGTAAAAGAGGCTATTGTTAATGCAACGGAACTAGACACTCGACTCATCATGAGATCACTCACTAACACTGAAAGAGTTTTAAATAATGAAGCTGTTGAAAGACTAATAGAAAAAGAAAAAGCCCTTGGAGACAAATTAAGATTTGAAGATATCGTTGATGAGGTTGCAGGTGTTTATCCAAAAATTATGCATGAAGGCACTATTGAGGCTGGGGCATGGTCTTGCGGAATGGTTGCAGGCTTGGTCAATGACATACCAACGGTTGATGAATTAATAACTAATATTATGTCTGATGCTGAAAGTATTATTCAGGCAAGATTGGCAAGCTTCTAGGATAGGGCTTTGACTGCTTGATTCCATATTTTCTCGGTCAGCTCGGTTAGCCTTATAAATTCCTTAACTCTATTTAAGTTAAGGTTTGTTGAGCTATAGCCTTTTAAAAAAGAATGAATTTCTTCTTCATTTAAGTTAAGGGATGAAATCACAGTTGCTATATCAAAATAAGGATCATTGAGACAGGCGTATTCCCAATCAAGAAATGAAAATGATTTTTTGAAAAGAATATTAGGCTTAGTAAGATCATTGTGACAAAGGGTGAGCTTTGTTTTTTCGGCATATAAACGCTTTATTAAATTATCGATTTCAATAAATAGATCGCCATTTGAAATAACCCTTCTATAGTGAGCAATCATATCTAAATATGTTGAATTACCCATTTCGCTTGTTGGCATTTCATGAATATTTTTTAACTCGGCTGCCAGTTCTAATAAAACGGTTTTATCTTTAATAAGTGATCTTGAGATCTCTTCGCCTTCAATATAATTCCATATAAGAATGCCTTGCTGAATATCTTTGTAAATAATTTTTGGGCTACTGCAAACACTATTTACCTTTTGTAATAATGAAACTTCCTTTGCTCTATCAAGCCCTAGAGATTTAGCTAACCGATTATCCTTCCTAAGAATTGCTTGAGCTTCATCAAACCTGCAGCAGTATATTTCTGAAATATGATCTGATTTAACTTTTTTTGTTATCTTAAGTCTATCTTTGAGTTTTGTTGAGTTGATATACGTATCAAGCATCTTGTTTAAGTTTAATATTTGCCCATGATTTATATCCAAAAAATATGATTACTAAATAAATAATAAACAAAGCTGAGGTGATGTATAGCCCCCTAGAAGCAAAAATAAAAACTGAAATAAAGTCAATTACGAACCAATAAACCCAGTTCTCTAAAAGTTTTTTTGCAACCATGTAAGTTGCAACAATAGCCCCCCATGTTGTAAATGCATCAACAAATGGAAGAGCTGCATTAGATAGGTAATGCATGAAGTATCCTGACAATACTGTAAGGATAAATATTAACCCAATAGCATATATGTGATTCTTTAACTTCCAACTTCTAACAAATAGATTTTGATCAGCAGTTTTCATTTTGTTCCATTGGCTAAGCCCATAGAAACCCATAGCAAGATAAAAAATTTGAAGAAAAGCCTCCATATATAAATTAGCTTGATACATCACATAAAGATAGAGGCAGGAGCTAGCGATCCATGCAAGCCAACAATATACATTTTGCTTGAGGGCAAGAAGCAAGTATGCAATAGCCAAAGCAGCGCCTATGACCTCTATAATTAAATCCATAACTACTTGAAGTTGTATTTAATAGACATTCCAAACTGCCTTGGGTCTCCATGCCTTCTATAAAGAGTATCCTCAAAGTTAGGAGCTTCATTACCAAAATAAAATCCCCTTACAGAGTAGTATTCATCTAGTATGTTTTTAGCCCATAGGCTAATTGTCCATTCGTCAAAAGAATAATTGTATTGCCCATTTAGTAAATAATAAGAGTCTGATTTGTTGTCATGAGAGTCTGAATAATAGAACTCATCTTTTCCAACCAGATTAAAAGCCATATCTGAATTTGGGGACAGCAAATAATTTAACCCAATGTTATAACTAATTCTAGGTGCATGGGCCTGAGCGCGCCCCTCTAGATCTGGTCGTGACTCCCAATTATTTATCTCTGTCTCTAGAAACCCAAGATTTCCAAACAAACTTAGCCTATCAGTAATGCCAACCTCTATTGATGACTCCAATCCAAAGTTTTTGCCTTCTGCTGCATTTTGTGTGAGATAAGAAAATGTATTTGGGTCTGATGGGTCTAATTGTTGAGATATTAAAACTTGCTGATCTTCCCTATCTGAATAAAAAACAACAACTGAATAACTGAGATCTAATAATTTGCTTGCAAAATTTATACCTAATTCATAATTAGTTAAAAACTCAGGATTATAAATAAGGTTACCACTTTGGCCTGCTTCAAGCCCGAGGCCAGTATTAAATCCACCTTGTTTATATCCTTT
>CALJHI010000053.1 GCA_938075575.1 uncultured SAR86 cluster bacterium
TTTATATCCAAATAAGGATCTTCCTGGCTTTCTTGAAAAAAATGTTATTTCTGTTGAAGATGTAAAAAAATCATCTTTATTTTTATCTCTTTTAGAGGATCAAAATAATCAAATTATCCTTCAAGATTGTGAAGGGGGGTATCACTTCAATGGCTCATTTAATAATGCAAATTCTCTCATAGACGAGATATCAAAATTACCTAAGAAATATGAGAAATTAATTAAAGCAGATAAAAAAATTGCTTTAGATATTTTTGAAAAAGTATTTGATCATAAGTCTTTTACTGGAAGATCTGGCACTTTTTATGGTTATGAGGGCTTGGGTTCAATTTATTGGCACATGGTCTCAAAGCTCTTGTTGGCAGTTTTAGAAGTTACAAGAGTCTCTATTTATGATGGAAGTTCAGATAAGACTATAGGAAGACTATTTGATCATTATTTTGAGATAAATGAAGGAATTGGAGTTAACAAATCTCCAGATCTTTATGGAGGATTTCCAACTGATCCTTATTCTCATACTCCCTTTGGAAGAGGCGTTCAACAACCTGGTATGACTGGGCAAGTTAAAGAGGATATATTGAGCAGGTTTGGTGAAATGGGAATTTTAGTTGAAGGCGGGCTTCTAAAGTTCCAGCCTACTATCATGAAACAAGATGAGTTCTTGAGAGAAGATAGGACTTTTAAATATATTGATCAAGATCATGAAATAAATTCAATAGAACTAAACAAGGGCATGCTTGGATTTACTGTCTGCCAAGTCCCAGTTATATATAACTCATCTGATGAAAACAAAATACTTTTGTTACTTCATGATGGATCAGAAGAGGTTATAAAAGGAACAAGTCTCAATCTAAAATATAGCGAATCAATTTTTAACAGAGATAATCAAGTTAAAAGAATAGATGTGTATCTTGATAGGAGGGGTAAATAATTCTGAAGCTTTTTAATATAAAAAAGATACTTATAATCTTTGGAGTAATAATTTTTCTATACTATCTTATGAATGTATCAACCCAAGAAAGAACTTTAACTGCATCAGCCCAAGACTTTCTTGGCAATCCTGCATATCCTTCAATTTCCTATGGTGGTTATAGGGATGTTACCCGAGATAATCAGCCATCAATAACACAGATTAAAGAAGATCTAAGACTGCTATCAGCATTGGGTTATAAAGTTATTAGAACTTATGATGTTCATCATAAATTTGCTGAAAATACATTGGAGGCAATTTATCAATTAAAAATTGCAGATCCTAGATTTGAAATGTACGTAATGCTGGGTGCATGGATAGATTGTAAAAATTCATTTACGGATAGCCCAGATCATAATAATGAGGATATTGAAGGGAATACCAAGGAAATACAAGAAACGGTTAGGCTTGCTAATAAATATCCTGAAATTGTTAAAATCATTGCAGTTGGAAATGAATCAATGGTTCATTGGGCTACCAGTTACTTTGTAATGCCTTCTGTAATTTTAAAATGGGTTAATTATTTGCAAGATCTTAAAGAAAAAAAATCTCTTCCACATGATATATGGATAACAAGCTCAGATAATTTTGCATCATGGGGTGGTGGAGATCACGCATATCATAATAATGATTTGATAGAGCTGATGAAGGCTGTAGATTACATATCTATTCATACTTATCCATTTCATGATACTCATTACAATCCCAGTTTTTGGCAGTTAAATAACTCAAATTCTTTTGATACTGAAAAGGAGGCCATAGAATTTTCAATGCAGAAGTCAGTTGAGTATGCCTATTCACAATACTTAAGTGTAAAAAATTATGTATCTAGCCTTGGAATCGAAAAAGAGATACATATTGGTGAAACAGGTTGGGCTAGCGTAGCTTCGGACCTCTATGGGGAGGGAGGAACTTTGGCTGCGGATGAGTTAAAGCAAGCTTTATATTACGATCTTATAAATGAGCTTTGCAAATCATTGTCTATCTCATGTTTCTACTTTTCTGCATTTGATGAGCCTTGGAAAGATGCGGCAAACTCTAACGGCTCAGAGAATCACTTCGGCCTTTTTACTGTAGATGGTAAGGCTAAATATGCCTTGTGGAAGAGTGTTGATGAAAATAAATTTGACGGTTTGGGTAGGAATGATATGCCGGTCCAAAAAACTTTAAATGGAGATGAGGAGAGCTTGATAAGTGCTATTAAAGCACCATATATCAATAATATAGGAAAAAATTAATATGAATAAAGTAAAAATAGTTTTGGTGCTAAGCCTTTCATTTTTTTCTTTAATAACCATCTCAGATGAGGTTAGGGTATATAAAGATAAATTATTAGTGAATGATTCACTATTTTATATGAAAGGAGTAGCTTATCATCCAGTTCCCTTGGGCTCAAAATCAAGAAGCTTTGAAAATATTGATTTGGACTTGATGCTTATGGAAGAGGCAGGCATAAATACAATAAGAGTTTATGAGCCAATAGATGATGTAAAAATTCTTAATAAACTTGTAAAACATAATATAAAACTAATAGTTAGTTTTGGTTATAACCAAAATGGTTTTTATGACATTCTTTCAGGTAGTTATATCGATTATGTCAATAAATTTAAAGATCATGATGCAATATTATTGTGGGAACTTGGGAATGAATATAACTATCATCCAGAATGGTTTGGCGGGGATATTGAGAATTGGTACAAGGCTTTAAATGAAGCATCCAAGAAAATACATCTTCATGATAACAAACATCCTGTCTCAACAGCCCATGGTGATTTTCCAAATGAACAAGCTCGAAAATTGGTAACTGATATAGATCTTTGGGGTGTTAATGTATACAGATGGGATCAGCCTCTATCAATTCTTGAGGAATGGGCTGAGGTTAGTTCAAAGCCAATATATTTTGCAGAGTTGGGAAGTGATAGCTATATGACAGTTACAAGAGATATATATAAAGAGGGGGTTAGCGAACTTGCTCAAGCTGATGCAAATTCTATAATGTTAACCGATGTCCTAGATAATATAGAGTTAAGCGCTGGAATTATTGTATTTCAATTTGTTGATGGCTTTTGGAAAGCAGGAAATCCTAAAGAGCAAGATATAGGTGGGTGGGCCCCAAATAGTAGTGGCGTGCCTTACGATGGAACAGCAAATGAAGAATTCTTTGGTCTTGTTGACATAAATAGAAATAAGAAAATGTCTTATAAGTCTATTCAAGATATATTTACTAAATTTGATATTCAAGCTGTATCTAAATTGGATTCAAAATGAATACGTCGTTAACAAGAGTCCCGCTCTCCCATAAGATTGCATTTGGCATTGGAATGCTAGGAAATCAAATGTTTCCAGCTGCCTTGGGAATTTTTATGGTGGTTTTAATTCAAAATCTTGGATTTAACCCACTGTTATATGGTGTTATTGCATTTGTTCCTAGGCTTGTAGATGCCATAACAGATCCGCTAATGGGATTTATATCTGATAATACAAAATCTAGATGGGGTAAAAGAAGACAATATGTTTTTATTGGCGCAATCCTTACTGGCTTATCTTTTATAGCAATGTGGCAACTATATTCAGACAACGGGATAGTTTTTAATTTTTGGTATTTTTTATCTTTATCTCTAGCTTTTTATCTAGGTATTACTATTTTTAGCATCCCTTTTGTTGCAATGGGCTATGAGATGAGTGATGACTTTCATGAAAGAACTAGAATCATGGCAATATCTCAGTTTATTGGCCAATTTGCATGGGTTGTTGCACCCTGGATTTGGGTGATTATTTATGATCCAGCTATATTTGTTGACCCTGAGACTGGAACTAGACAGCTGTCAATCATTGTAGGAGTGATTTGCACTATTTTTGCAATAACACCAGCAATTTTTATAAGATCTAAATCAACTTTAAATGATGATCATCTAATTCCTGTAAATAGAAATAATATCGGTAAAAGTTTTAAAAATATATTTGTTATCTTTAAAGATGCTTATAGAAATGTTCCTTTTAGAAAATTATGCATAGCTACATTCTTGGTATTCAACTCTTTCCAAACCATTGCTGCATTTTCTTTTTTTATTATTGTTTATTATCTTTTTAATGGAGATGCTGGAGCAGCAGGTGTTTGGCCTACTCTCCATGGAAGCATAGGAGCAATATGTACAAGCTTTATTGTTATACCAATCTTGTCATTAATAGCGCAAAGGATTGGTAAAAAAAATACATTCTTACTATCGCAAGGGGTATCTGTTGTGGGGTATATTTTGTTCTGGTTCCTCTTTATTCCAGGAAAACCTTATATGTTTCTATTTGCGCTTCCATTCTTCTCATTTGGCATTGGAGGCTTATTCACCTTAATGATGAGTATGACAGCTGATGTCTGTGATCTTGAGGAGTTGGAGAATGGACTTCCTAGAAAAGAAGGCTCATTTGGTGCTATCTATTGGTGGATGGTTAAATTAGGTACAGCTATTGCAGGTCTGTTTTCAGGAATTATTCTTTATTATGTTGGGTTTATTTCAGGTGCAGAAACGCAAACTGAGAGTGCTTTGGATGGACTAAGATTTTTTTATTCCGCCATACCAATCGCAGGTACCTTGGGGGCAATATATGTTATGAAAGACTATGATATTGATGAGACTCGCGCTCAAGAAATTAAAGATCAATTAGCACAAAGGAATGAATAGAGACTATGTCATTTAGAGATGATAAATTCCTTTCTTTGCTTGGAAAGAATCTAGATGATCTTAGTGAAATGGATCTTAAGGATACATCTAGGAAAATATTAAACGACTCCATTCATGGTCTATGTTTTAGTTTGTATGAAGATGGGCAAGAGCCTGGAAATCAAATTTCTGATGAGCAAATTATCAGAAGATTAAAAATACTTCAGCCATATACGAAATGGATAAGAACTTTCTCATCACTTGATGAGCATGCAAGAATAGCAAAATTTGCAAAAGAACTTGGCTTCAAGACCCTTGTAGGCGCTTGGCTTAGCTCAGATTATAAAAAAAATGAAGAAGAGATTGATGGGCTTATATCGCTCTGTAACTCTGGTTGTGTTGATGTTGCAGCTGTAGGTAATGAAGTTATATATAGAAAAGAGTTAGATGAGATTACATTAGTTAAATATCTTAATAAAACAAGATCAAAAGTTAATGGTATTCCAGTTGGTTATGTGGATGCTTATTACGAATTTAGAGATAGGCCAAATGTAACTGATGCATGTGATGTTATTCTTGCTAATTGTTACCCATTCTGGGAGGGCTGTTCAGCAGAGTACTCTCTCTTATATGCCAAAGATATGTTTCAGGAAGCTTTAAAAGCAGCAAAAGGAAAAAGAGTAATAATTACAGAAACTGGTTGGCCTAGTCATGGAAGCAGTTTAGGAGGGGCGCAGCCTTCATATAAAAACTATTTAAAATATTTCATTAATACTCAACTTTGGTCAAAGAGTGAAGATATTGAAATGTTCTATTTTTCATCATTTGATGAGTCATGGAAGGTTGATGCAGAGGGGGATGTTGGTGCTTTTTGGGGCTTGTGGGATAAATCTGAAAATTTGAAATTCTAAATATAAAACTTATTTTCATTTAATATATTTTGTGTATAATTCACATCTATTATGGCAGACAAAAAACAAGTAAAAGTTTATTTAATACCAGAAGGCGAAACTCGTGATCATCACACGTATCACTATACTGCTATTAAAACTAGGAAGTTCACTCTAGAAAATAAAAAAATGAGAATGAAGAAATTCAATCCAGCAAAAAGAGTGCACGAGTGGTTTGTTGAGGCTAAATTACCCCCACATAACTAGGTCTCACTTAATCTAATTTCAGTTGATGATATATCATCTCTGAAGCTGCCCTCATTAAAACCTGTACACCTTAACCTTATATTCTCAGGTATTATTATATCCTCAAGGGATACAAATCGTTTGCCTACCTTTCTTCCAAAAACCAAGAAGTGGATATTATGATCATTAAACCTATCAACATGTTCATGCATATCTTTATTATTTAAATAAAATTTTTCATCAAAAACCCTTACCAAAGTATCCGCTCCAATTATAAAAACGCTATTTGGAAACATTTCTGCTTTTTCGCTAAATCTTCCAGCAGAGGTCATCACCCAGCTATCGTTATCATCAAATTGATCGAGGGTTCTTTTAATCTCTTGAAAGGTTAAGGGCGGCTTATCAGCATTTTTAGCACAAATTTCAAATGTTGTTTGCATTCCAGTTTTTTTTTCAGCTAAATCCCTCATTCGAAGATGGCCTTCATGTAACGGGTTGAATGATCCAGGGAAAATAAGTTCAGGCTTTGAATTTGAACTTGAAACAAAGTTTACATCGTTGTTAAGTAATTTTATCCATGACTTCTCAGCAGTTGTTTTCACAACATTTATATTCTCATTATGGTTTGGTTTACTCACACTAATACCACACGCCTCACCAAGGAGGTGCATAACATAACTAGCAATAAGATCTTCTTCCTCTTTTCTTGAGCGGGTATTTTTATCAAGAATACATTCTATAGATTTTGTGTAAGAAGATGTTTGAAGTGCAATATAAAATTTATGATCACCTATTTTTTTATAAGTTGTTGCCAAGCTAGCAGTTATAGCAATGCCTAGTAGGTGTTTAGGTTTTGTATTTTTTGCAATTTTAGAGCATGATTTATAGGCATTTGCTGACATACTTAAACAAGTTTGCATTGAGCAATAATGATCTGGTTTTTTATTTAAATAAGCATCCATAGACTCCTTGGCGTAAGGAATATATGACTCTAAAATTGTATTAGACGCACCAGGCACTTGAAGTAATGATGAAATAGCCTCAGCCCCACCTCCGCTAGAGACTATCGTAACTTTGTATGGGCTTTGATGAATTTTTTGAATAATTTCTTGCATAATTACTAATATATTTAAAACATTTTAACCCAATATTAATTATTAATTGTTAATATAATTCATATGCAATCCATCTTAAAATTCTTATGCATCTCAATTGCAGTACTGCCTCTAAATCTAATCGCTTATGAGGTAAAGCAAACTGTTTTTGCTTTTTGGGATAAACCAGATGTGGTTCTTCATTATAAAACCCCAGTAGAGATAAACAATGAAACTAAAATTATATTTATTATTCATGGGCAAAGCAGAAATGTAGATAGCTATATCAACCACTGGGTTGGTCTAGTTGGTGATAAAAATGTCTTGTTGATTGCTCCTGAATTCACCAAAGAGGACTATAGATACTTTGGTCTTCTCCAAACTGCTACCTCAAATGGAACCATAAAAACCGATAGTGATATGTATTTAACTAATTCTATTGATACTTTTTTTAGTTTTTTTAAAAGTAAATTTGATCTTGAATCTTCAAAATATTCTATTTTTGGACATTCAGCAGGGGGCCAGTTTACTCATAGATATTTATTGTTAAGCAATAAGCCTAATATAGACAAAGCAGTTATTGCTAATCCTGGATGGTACACATTTTTAGCTGGAGCTAAATACCCTTATGGCATTAAAGATATACCCATAGGTCTATCAAGTGATTCTATAAAATCTTTTCTAAGCATGAGGAATACATTATTGCTGGGCTCTGATGATACAGGCTCTTCAGGTTTAAACACTTCTCCAGGTGCGATGAAGCAAGGAGATAATAGATTTGTAAGAGGTAATAACTATTTCTCATCACTTGTTGAGCTAACATCAAAAAATTCAATCCCATTAAGATGGAACTATGAGATTGTAGATGGAGCAGGTCATGACTTCAGAAAGATGTCTAATGCCGCTGCTAAAATACTTTTATAATACTAAGAGATTTCTTTAAGAAAAATTTCACTTTTCCTTTTCACTTTTTCTTTAAACGGATCTTTAAATTTACTTAAAGTATTGTAAATCAAACCCATCCTTGGGTTTGATGAGAGCTTAGCTTCATTCTTAATTAAGAAATTCCAGTAAAGATAGTTAAAAGGGCATGCGTCATCTTCGGTTGTGTTTTTTGGATTATATTTACATGACTTACAGTAATTAGACATTCTATTAATATACTTTCCGCTAGCTGCGTATGGTTTAGAGCCAACAACACCACCATCTGAAAAAGTTGCCATACCAAGTGTATTGGGAAGTTCCACCCATTCATAGGCATCAATGTAGACTGCCAAGTACCAATCACAAATTTGTGATGGACTTATACCAGCTAACATTGCAAAATTTCCTGTAACCATTAGCCTTTGGATATGGTGGGCATAAGCATATTTTCTAGTTGAATCAACCGATTGTTGTATGCAATGCATGTCAGTATTTCCTGACCAAAAAAACTCAGGAAGGTTTCTTGAATTTTCAAAATAATTCAGTTCTTTATAATGAGGCATATTTGACCAATAAATACCCCTAATAAATTCTCTCCATCCAATAATTTGTCTTATAAAGCCTTCTACAGAATTAAGTGGAATATTTTCAGTAGAATAGAGTTTTTCAGCCTCAACCACACATTCCATCGGGTCAAGCAATCCTGCATTTAGGTATGCAGATAAAAGAGAGTGAAACATAAATGGTTCATCAGATTTCATCGCATCTTGATAAGATCCAAAATTCTTAAAATAAACTTTATAAAACCAGCTCATCTGCTTCAAGGCTTCATCGTGAGTAGTAGCCCAATTAAAATTATCAATATCTCCAAATGAATCTTTGAAGATTTCATTTACTTCCACCATTACATCAACTATTAGCTCATCAGTTTTTATGTTATTTCTATCAGGTATTTCTTCATTTATTGCAGACGCTCCTTTTCTATTATCTTTATCTAGATTCCATTTACCCCCTATCGGTTTGTCACCATCCATTAAGATCGAATATTTCTTCCTTATCCATCTATAAAAAAATTCCTGAATTAATGATTTTTTCCCCGCACTCCATGACTGAAAATCCTCATTGCTGCATATAAATTTAGTATCTTTTAAGACAATCAATTCAATAGAATGAATTTGACAAAAAAACATTAAATCTTTTAAAGTCTGAAAATCTGAGGGTTTGGTAACGTATAGTTTATTAAATTTATTTTCTTGCAATATTTCTTTAAGAGTATCTTTCAACTTTGGAGGTTGCTTAGATATTTTCTTGTGAAGACTATTTTCTCTATTATGACTGCTAATGAGCTTTCTGAGCGATGAAATCAAAAAAATGATTTTTTGTTTATGATGAGGAATATCATAAAAAGTTTGAACTGGTTCAAAATACAATAGGGTATCGTCTTTGTTTAAATTTTCGTATACAAGATTATTTTTAGATAGCTGGTCTGGAAATATTAAACCAAGAGATTTCATATGTTTAGAGCCATGGCAGCTTTTTTGCCTGATTCGTATGCAGATTCAACCCTGGGACCTAACGTCCAATCACCAATAGCAATTAGTTTGTTGAGCTTTATAAAACCATCACCTTGATTGTTTCTTTGGCATAAAGCATATCTCCACTTAAATATTTTTAATGGCTCTATCGTTTCATTATTTTTAATATTCATTGTTTTAACAATATCATCTATAGCAATTTTTTCAATTTGATCATTGCTATGATCAAACAGCTTTTTGCTTGACTCTGGGGTAAGGTGGGCTGTTAGAGTTAATGGAGATTGATTGCAGTATGATGAAGACAAGGCAAGCCAACTAATTGTTTTAGAGAAATTTTTGTAACAATTGAATTTAAATAAATTTTTATCTTTTATTGAAGCTCCAAGAGCAATGCATTTACTATAGATGTTTTCATTAGAAACATTGAAGTCACATAATTTTTCAAGTTGCTGATTTGGCACTGACGATATTATTAAATCAAAGAATTCAGAATCACCATCCTCAAATGTTAATTTACCCTTATCCGAATCTATTCCTGTAACTTTTCTATTCTGATGCACATCAAAATCTTTGAGATATTTTTTTACTATGGTGTCCATGCCATCTTCATGAATAAAGAAGTTAGAAGCATCAACAACCTCTTTTGACTGCGCATCAATAACAGATCCGTTAAGAGGGTAGCAACCAGCATCAAGGATGACTTCTTTAAATTCATCTGATTGAGGGTTTATGTACTGCGCACCTAGATTGAGTTTGAATTGATCGATTCTATGCATAGTAAGCCTTCCGCCTAGCTTAAAAGCTTTATCAAAAATCTGTACATCATGGTTACCTTTTAAATTTTTTACAAAGCCTACAACGCTAATACCACTTCCAATTATTCCTATTTTCATATGCTTACTTGACTTAAATGTCACACAAATGTAACATAACTATATCTTTTATGACAAAAGAGAAACATTGGAGTTAAAAACTATGAAAAATACTATTAAATTTGGCTCTTATATCCAGAATATAGTCATGAGATTGGATAGTCTTATGAAAAGTGGAGATCTGAGCACTATTTCTAATCAAATTTTTAGATAAATTACTAAAGCTCCTTATATCTTAAGGAGCTTTTAATCTATAGCTTTAAAACTTCTTTCTTCAATATTGCACCTTTTATACTTTTAATTTCTAAACTTATCTCTTGATTTGTAGTATCTATATCCATTAATCCATAATTAACTTCTGATATTAACTCACCAATTTGAAGCTCATCTTGCTCTTTTGGATCTATTAACTTTCTACGAATTGACTCAGGCATAATATTTAAAAAGGCTTTTTCATACCACTTATCAGCTATTGGCTTGTTAAGAGAGGAGGAAGTTACCTCTATAAGATCATCATATTTATAGATACCAGCTCTGTGTCTATCACCAGAAAGAATGATCTTTGGTGTTTTTAAATTTGATAACAAAGCTAGCAATTTAGATCTTTCTTTAGGAAATAAATTCCACTTTTCAAATTGATGAGATCTAGGCAGGACTTGTACAGATGAGAGCACTATCAAGAGGTCCACATCTTCTTGTATTTCATCTTCAAACCAATCCCACTGTTCTTGTCCAAGCATAGTGGGGTTTTTAGTCTGATCAACAATTTTGTAACTATTAGCTCTGTCTAAAGTTGTGCTTCTAAAAAATCTTGTATCTAAACCTATGACTTTGATTTTAAAGTTATTGTTATTAATTATTGAACTAAAATAAATTCCATCTCTTTTACGCCTGCCATCATTTTTTGGTGTTTCCCAGAAATTTAGATATAGAGCTTGAGCCTCTCTTTTTAATGGGTACTCTTGACCTCCGTCATTAACACCAAAATCATGATCATCCCATATGTAGTAGAGTTCTTTTTTTCTCAACCATAAAGGTATCATTTTGGCCTGAGTTTCGTAAGCTTGCGTCATTTTTTCTAAGTTTCCTTGTTCATTGTCACCATAGACATTGTC
This sequence comes from uncultured SAR86 cluster bacterium, assembly GCA_938075575.1. Lineage (GTDB taxonomy): Bacteria > Pseudomonadota > Gammaproteobacteria > Magnimaribacterales > D2472 > CAJQGY01. The sequence goes on from CALJHI010000053.1 coordinate 11,303, forward strand.
ACCAAGAAAAATAAATGAGTTAACATCTTCATTCTTTACAGCAGACCAAATTGGTTGAGGTAAGTCTTGGTCTAAACAAGATCCAAACCCAATTTTTATACTTTCAGCATTTATATTTGTACTTAAAATAAAAGAAATAAAAATAAGACTATAGGTATATAATTTATTCATTAACCAAGTATAACAATTAAAAATTTTATTAATGCATAGGAATTTTCTTATAACAATTTTTTTCATTATTCTTGCTTCTTGCTCAAGCGACAACAATCAAGTTTCTAGACTTAGTGAGTTAGTTAAGCCATCATTTAATCTAAGTACTGGTATTATTGACTGCAAGCTAAAATCAGACAATTCTCTTATTGACCTAGAGTCATTTCTTTCAAGAATATCGATATCTAAACTTATCGATTTAGACGCTAATAACAATATCTCTGTTCTTTTTCCAGATGGTAGTGATTATGTAGATTCTTTTTTAATTCAAGTATCCTTAAATTCTAGTAAAGAGGTTAATTCTATTTATACAAAATTTATTGATGCTGGGCTTGATAACATTGCGAACTGTAGACAAGATTTTAAGAGTAGAAATCTAAGTGTTATTTTTAACAGCCTAGATCAAGTTAATTCTTCTGATTATGTAATAACTGAAGTATTGAATTGTTCCTATAACGAAAGTTACAATTTTGGAACATTTTTAATTGCTATAGATAGGCTAATTCAGCAAATAAACTTTTTCAATCCAAATTATCGAATTGATTATATAGATGTAAATGATTCCGATAATTTTATCTGGATAAATAGATTTGAAAAATCGTATTATGAGGATGTGCTTCCAGAAATCTGGGTTCAAAATATCAATGATTCAAAAGAAATACAGGATGAATTTAGAGAAAATGCAACTTGCGAAGCTTCAAAAAAATATAAGGAATTTAATATTGGATAATTTTAATAGAATTTTAAATTCAGATCTTGGCTACAGTATTGGAAGGGTACTAATTGGATTTTATTTCTTTTTCTTTGGGCTTATGAAGATACCTTCATTTACTGAAACCCATGCATTTATGATTACAAAGTCGGTACCATTTGTTGATATCACCATACTCCTTACCATCTTTATTCAGGTGGTCTTTGGCGCGCTCATAATTATAAATAAAAATGTTAGATTTTCAGCATTAATGCTTTTTGTTCTAACGCTACTAATCAATACATATATTCATAATTTTTGGAATCTACTACCATCAGAAAATTTTGATCATGAACTACAAAACTTTGTAAAAAATCTAGGAATTGCAGCAGGCCTTTTAATTCTTACTAAATATAATAAGTAATAAAGTTATAGCTACACTTACCAATCTAAATATATTAGAATAATCGAATCAAATAGCGGGTATCGTATAATGGCTATTATAAGAGGTTTCCAACCTTTTGATGAGAGTTCGATCCTCTCTACCCGCTCCATTTTATTTTTTTAACTTTAATATAAACATGTCATAAAAAAAGCAGGCTTTCACCTGCTTTTTAGACCCTGGGGATTAGAATTTAGAGGATATTCAAAGGTCTCTACTTATAAGACCGCATAGATATTAAGAAGTTCAAAATAATTCAACAATAAAAATATTAAGAATCCAAGCACCAGTCCTGAGCCTAATGGTATTTGATTAGATAGAGCTTTTATTTTAAAAAAATATATAAATATCGAGGCAAGAGAACCAAATAAAATTATAAAGGGTAATGCAAATGGTCCTGCAATAGACCCAAGGGAGGCGAGTAAAATAAAATCACCACCACCGATACCATCATAGCCTTTGAATAGTTTAAAAAAGAAATTCACCAACCATAAAAAAACAAAACCAATAAAAGCTCCTGCAACTGACATTGATAGATTGTTGTAATCTAAGAAGCTTATATTAAATACTTCAGCATAACCAATGCCAATTAATCCTAAAAATAATAGAGCAATATTTATACTAAACGGTAATAAGAAGTATCTGTAATCTAGTATGAATAAAACTATTAGAATTACTGCTAACAGAAAGGCAATTAGCAACTCTAAAGATAAACCAAAAATTGAATATAAGACCAAACCAATAATTAAGTGCAAAATCTCATTTATTGGGTAATAGAGTGAGATTTTTATATTGCAATTTGAACATCTGCCTCTTTGTTTAATATAACCAATTAATGGAATTAGATTAATGTTCGTAATATTTTTTTTACAACTTGGGCAATGAGATCTTGGAAAAAATAAATTGATGTCTTTGTTATTATTCCTTGGTGATAATCTATAAATAATTAAAGAAGAGAGACTACCAATACATAAAAAAGTTATAGAAATTAGAGCATTAATCACTTGCGCTTAGCCAACCAAAAACAAAAAAAGAGCAGGCTTAATGCAAAAAAGGCATAAATGCCGATAATTGTTAATTTTTCAATCATTTTGATACCCCAAGTGCAAATGAATCTGGTCTTCTAAAGTCACCATATCCATAGTAAGTGTTATTTTTCTTCATGATTAGTTGAAGATTTGTAGCAGGTTCTATTATTTCAATATTATACCCTGCATTTAAAAGCCAGTTTTTCTTATCATCAGATAGATCAAATTCAATCTGAATCTTGTCAGGCTGCCATTGATGATGGATTCTTTTAGCATTATTAGCCTCAGCAACATCCATTTCAAATTCGACCATATTTAGAATTGATTGCAACACCGCAGTAATAATTTTTGCTCCGCCAGGCGATCCTGTTGTAAAAAATAAATCATTGTTCTTAAATGCAATAGTTGGCGTCATAGAGCTTAGTGGTCTTTTTTGAGGTGTAATTTCATTCGCTTTTGCACCCAGTAAGCCATATTGGTTAGGAACACCTGGAGATATTGAAAAATCATCCATTTCATTATTCATTAAAATACCAGTATCTTTGATAACTACACCAGAACCAAAACTTGAATTAAGCGTGTATGTAGATGAAACAACATTACCTTTTTCATCAACAACAGAAAAATGTGTTGTTTCAATACTTTCTTTATCATCAAAAGATCTAGGATTTATTTTTATAGATGGGGTAACACTACCGATTTTTATATTTTGTGAAATCTCATGCGCATATTCAAGGCTTGATAGTTTACGGATAGGCACATCATAGAAATCAGGATCACCAAGATGCTTCGACCTATCAGCATATGCATATTTCATAACCTCAGACAGGACATTAATATATTCTTTTGAATTATGACCGAGTTTTCTTAAATCAAAGTTTTCAAGGACATTAAGCATCTGTATTACATGAATTCCACCAGAGGAGGGTGGAGGCATAGTAACAATTTTTATATCTTTATAAGATGAGATTAAAGGATTGCGCCAAACAGGTTGGTATTGTTCTAAATCTTTTTCTGAAATAATGCCGCCATTATTTTGCATGTCGTGAGCTATTTTTTTTGCAATCTCTCCTTTATAAAAACCATCCCTACCTTCTTTAGCAATTATTTTTAATGTATTTGCTAAATCAGGTTGCTTGAAGATCTTCTTATCAAAATCAGGATAATAGGTTTGAAAGACTTTATTTGTTTCATCGAAGGCAGATAATTTTTCATTATATTTAATAAGCATGTCAGCCATGTATGGAGTTATTTCAAATCCATCCTCAGCTAGATTAATAGCAGGTTCAATTAACTCACCCCATCTCATTGAACCAAATCTTTGGTGAACTGACCAAAGCCCTGCGACCGTTCCTGGCACACCACTTGCTAGGTATCCAAGAGTTGATTTGTTATCTATAACGGTTCCGTTTTCATCTAGATACATGTTTGTAGTTGATAGAAGAGGAGCTTTTTCTCGATAATCAATTGAGTAATTATTTTTATCACTAGAGTCATAAATGACCATAAAACCACCGCCACCAATATTTCCAGCTCTTGGTAGAACTACTGCTAATGCAAATCCAATAGCAACGGATGCATCGTATGCATTACCGCCTTTTTCAAGAATACCAACTCCAACTTGAGTGGCTAAAAAATGCTGAGTAGAAACCATTGATTGGTTTGCTTCTGAAATTTGCTTTTGCCTAGGTTCATAATCATTAGGGTTAACTGTTCCAATTGGTGTGTAGGTTTGGGCATAGGCTTGAGATCCGATAAAAATTACGATAAAAAGCAGTTTTAATTTGTTATGCATTTATAAATTCCTTAGCAAGTTCTTTTGCCCATTTATAATCCGCCTTACCATTTGGCGCACGACTTACTTTTTCTACAAATTTTATATTTTTTGGAACTTTGTAACTAGATAAATGCGCCTTAGTATTTGCTTTTAGATCATCTTCAGTAATAGTCA
>CALJHI010000054.1 GCA_938075575.1 uncultured SAR86 cluster bacterium
ACTGCATTACCAGGACCTTCTAGTGTTACTAATGCATTATTATTATCTGGAATGCCTCCATCTAGCTTTACATTTTTAGGGTTTATTCCTAAAAAAGATAAATCAAAATATGAGTTCCTTAAACGATGCGGCCATGAGAAACATACCCTTATTCTTTTTGAAACTGCTAAAAGAATTGAACATACAGTAAATGTATTAAATGATTTATATAAAGAAGATATAGAAATAGCAATTTGTAGGGAAATGACAAAGATGCATGAAGAGGTTATAAGAGGAACTCCTTCTCAAGTTATAGATCGTTTTAATAATAATGAGATTACTCTTAAGGGAGAGATTGTCTTAGTTATCAAAAATAATACAACAGGGTCTTATGCACTATTAGATAATAATATTAAAAGAGCATTCCTAGATAAGCTACCTCCCAAGGATGCTGCAAAGCTTATATCTCTTTTTACAAAAGAGGCAAAAAGGGAAATATATAAATCATTATTAGATTTATAATTTAACTATTAAAGATTATAATTATACTGAGTTGGTCGAACGATCGCTGTTAATTCAGAGGAAAGTCCGGACTTCATAGAGCAAGGTGCCAGGTAACGCCTGGGAAGCGCAAGCTTACGGAAAGTGCAACAGAAAAAATACCGCCAATTTATTGGTAAGGGTGAAATGGTGGGGTAAGAGCTCACCGCTTAATTGGAAACAATTAAGGCAGTGTAAACCCCAACCTGAAGCAAAACCAAATAGAAATCCTATCGGGTTGCTCGCCTGGGATTTGGGTAGGTTGCTAGAGTATTATGGCAACATAATATCAAGATAGATGATCGTTGATTACAGAATCCGGCTTATAGACCAACTCCTTTTTCTAATAGTGTGAAAAAGTGTGAAAAAAAATGTTTAAAGTGTGTAAATTATAATATATACTTTTTAACATGTACGGATTTAACACAGTTTCAATAGATGCAAAAGGAAGGGTAGCAATTCCTGCCCGCTATAGGGCTAATCTAATTGGTAATAATGAAACAGCAATTACCATAACTAAAGATCCACAATATCCGTCACTTAAAATCTACTTTGGTTCAGAGTGGAGAGAAATATCAAGTCATCTAGAATCACTTCAGAGCCTTGATCCAGTCGTGAGAAAAATTCAATGGACAATCTTAGGAAATGCTAGTGTTAGCGAATTTGACCCAGCTGGCAGAATGCTTTTTTTAATTCCAGCTGAGTTAAGGGAATATGCTCAAATTCTTGATAAGAAAAAATTATGTTTAGTTGGTATGGGAAATAAATTTGAAATTTGGGATCAAGATAATTGGTCTTCAAGACAAACAGGTGGCACCTTATCTACTGAAATTTTAGATATTGTTTTGCCTGAAACAATTAAATCTATGTCATTTTAAAAGGGGATTGATATGAATTGGGAAGTAATTGGTCAAGAAATTGAAAACGCAAAAATAAAAGTTGTGGGTGTTGGGGGTGCTGGCGGTAACGCAGTAATTCACATGATAAATCACAATATCGAAGGGGTTGATTTTATTTGTGCTAACACAGACACACAAGCGCTTTCTGAAGCAAATGGAGCAATTTCATTGAAGTTAGGAAATGGTTTAACAAAAGGGCTTGGAGCGGGCGCTGATCCAGATATTGGAAGAAAAGCTGCTGAAAGTGATAGAGGCGCTATTGAAGAGCTTTTATCCGGTGCAGATATGATTTTTATAACTGCTGGAATGGGTGGTGGAACAGGTACTGGCGCTGCCCCTGTAATAGCTTCTATAGCCAAAGAAATGGGCGCCCTTACAGTTGCTGTTGTAACCAAGCCATTCAAGTTTGAGGGAAAAAGAAGAATGTCTGCAGCAGAAAAAGGATTAGCTGCTCTTGTTGAAGAGGTAGATAGCTTGATTACAATCCCTAATCAAAAGTTATATGAAATTTTAGGTGGTAACACCCCCATGCAGGAAGCATTTGCCAAAGCGGACGATGTTCTTAAAGGAGCAGTTCAGGGTATATCAGATATTATAATGAAAAAGGGTCATATCAATGTTGACTTTGCTGATGTAAAGACGGTCATGTCAGAAAAAGGAATTGCCATGATGGGTACAGGCAGATCAAATGGGAAAGATAGAGCTATAGAAGCTGCTACTCAAGCCGTTAAAAGCGAATTGCTTGAAGATATTAATCTTAAAAATGCAAGAGGAGTTCTTGTTAACATTACAGCAAAAGAACCAACTCTTAATGATCAAACTGATGTGGCAGATATAGTTGATGAAATTTGTAGCGAAGAAGCAAATATTATATATGGATTAGTTTATGATAATTCTGTTGAAGAAGATTTATTAGTTACTATCGTTGCAACTGGAGTTGACCAAAGAGGGCCATCTTTAGCAATTGACAACCAACCATCAATTAAATTAAATCCTGTTGGTCTTAATAGAGAAAAACAGCAAAGTCAAAAAGTTGGCACATCGTCTGCAGAGGAGATAAATTTCCTCGATGTGCCTACTTTTATGAGAAAGCAAGTAGATTAAAATGCTTCATTTTCCAGTCCTTCTGGAAGAATCTGTAGAATTTTTAATTAGTGATCTTGATGGTTCTTATATTGACTGTACTTACGGAAGAGGTGGGCATAGTCAGAAAATCTTAAGTAAATTATCAAATAAAGCCTCACTTACCTCATTTGATAAGGATCCAGAGGCATGCAATGATGCAAAAAACATTTCTAATAAAAATTTTTCTATAAAAAATAACTCTTTCAGCTCATTAAAGAGTTATTTTAGTGCAAATTCAGTTGATGGTATTTTGTATGACCTTGGAACCTGTTCGACACATTTAGAAGATGCCTCTAGAGGCTTTAGTTTCATGCATGATGGTCCTTTGGATATGAGATTTAATAATAAACAAGGGAGCCCACTTTCAAAATGGATTAATTCAGCATCATATGATGATATTTTAAATATTCTATACAAATATGGAGATGAGAAACACGGAAAATTAATTACAAAAGCAATCATAGATATGAGAATGAAAACAGAATTGCTTTCAACTTCCCAATTGGCAAACTTGATTGAGGATTGCTATCCGGAAAAACGAAAAAAATTACATCCTGCCACTAAGTCATTTCAAGCTTTTAGAATTTTCATAAATGATGAACTTAAAGAAATTAAGGATTCATTGGAACAAGCTTCATCTATTGTTAAAAAAGGAGGTCGTATAGTAGTAATATCTTTTCATTCCTTAGAAGATAATTTAGTGAAAAATTTTTTCAAGCCAAAGAAGATAGGCTTCCCTAAAGATATTCCTATTAATACCATTGAAAATAAAGAATTTGAATGTATTGCAAAAAAAATCAGACCAACAAAAAATGAAATTGAAGAAAACCCTAGATCAAGAAGTGCAATAATGAGAGTCTTTGAGAAATTATGATTGCTAATACAAATATTATTTTTATATACATATTGCTAATATTAATAGCATTCTTATCTTTTGAAAAAGTGAAGCTAGCATGGGAAATATCAAAACTTTATCAAAATTATGAAAATCAGCAAGTGGAGTTTGAAAGATTCAAAGAACACAATTTGAAACTTCTAACTCAATATCATGCAGAAAACTCTATTGGAATAATAGAAAGACAATCTATAGAAATTTTAGGTATGTCTAGAATCAAACCAATTCAAATAATTACCAATGAGAAAGGAAAGTAAGCTAAGTAAATTAAGACTCATTCTTGCATGCACTTGCTTGTCCATAGTTGTTATTACCGTGATTGTTAAATTAATCTCACTGAGTATTTCTGATGGAGTATTTCTTAAAAATGAAGGTAAAAAAAGATATATAAAATATAGAAACACTCAGTCAGTAAGGGGTGGGATTTATGACAAGAACAACTTTCCATTGGCAGTTTCAATAGTAAATTATGATTTGTATGCACTAAGTGGTCTCAATAAATCTCAGTTAAATATTTTATCTGAGCTTATTGATATTAATAACATGCCTATAAAAGATGGAGTTTTTACAAAAAAAACCTTACTAAAGAAAAATATATTACCAAAAGATCATGCACTTATTAAAGATTTAAATTTTGATAGACTGGAGGTCGAAGTAAGGCATAGTAGACATTATCCCTTAGGTGATCAAATAGCTCCATTAATAGGTTTTTATGGAAAAGATGGAGCTCAAGAAGGTATCGAAAAGAGTTTTGACTTTCTTTTGTCTGGAAAAGATGGAAAAGAAAAGCTGTATAAAAATGCAAAACAAGAAATCATATCCAAACCAATAGAAGTTACCAAAAGAATCTCAGGAGAAGATCTATTCCTAACAATAGATTCTACAGTTCAATTTTTTGCATACAAACATCTTGTAGAGGCTATAAAAAATAATAATGCAAAATCTGGAAGTGTGATTATTTTAGATAATTCAAGCGGAGAGGTTTTGGCTTTAGCAAGCTACCCATCTTATAATCCAAATGATCCCATGAGAGTGATTCAAAAGAACAGAGCTCTTGTAGATGCTTATGAATTTGGCTCCGCGATGAAACCAATTTCATTATCAATAGGCATTGAAACTGGCTCAGTTAATATAAATGACGAGATAAGCACCCCTCAAAGAATTAAAATTGATAATAAATTAATAACTGATCCTAAAAATTATAAATTTCTTAAACCTATAGATATTATTGCTTTTTCCAGTCAAGTTGGGGCCTCTAAAATAGCATTAAGCATTGGATATAACGATCTAAAAAATGGCTATCTTAATTATGGTTTCACAAAACCTATTTCAATA
>CALJHI010000055.1 GCA_938075575.1 uncultured SAR86 cluster bacterium
GACGTTGAATCAGGTCAATCGGCTGATTTAGCAGGACTAATGCCTGGTGATGTCATTATTGAATTTAATAATGAAGAAATTAAATTTAGTTCAGACCTTCCTCATGTTGTTGGTCAACTGAGGCCTGAAACCGAGGCAGATGCAAAAGTCATCAGAGATGGTGAAGAAGTTACAATAGAATTTGTTCTTGGTGAGCTTCCAACTGATAAGGATTCATTTGTCCCTGCAAAATCTAGCAAATCAAAAGATCCTCTAGGACTTAAAGTAGCAGAAATTGATAGAGATAATCCATCAATGGATAATTTGCCTGATGGAGTTATAGTTTCAAGAGTTACCCCAGGCTCTCCAGCTTCTGGAAGAATTTTCAGAGGAGATGTAATCACTATGCTTCAATATCGTGGCGATAAATATGAAATATATGAAGTTGATGATTTTAAAGACGCTCTAGCAGAGTTTGAGCCCGGCAAGCGTGTTGCGATTCACCTTAATAGAAATGGTTCAAAGTTTATAACCTCTGTAAAAATTAATTAATTTTAGATAACTATCTTTATTTGAATTCACCATTACATTAAATGCCTCTTTGGCTGTAAAATGTGACTCATCTATGAAGAACATTAGGAACTTTTCCGTTATTGCCCATATTGATCATGGGAAATCTACCCTCTCTGACAGGTTAATAGAGTACTGTGGCGGACTATCCGCAAGAGAAATGTCTGAACAAATCCTTGATTCAATGGACATTGAGAGAGAAAGAGGTATAACAATAAAGGCTCAAGCAGTTACTCTAAATTATCAAAAAGATGGAGAAACATACCAATTAAACTTTATTGATACTCCTGGGCATGTTGATTTTTCATATGAGGTTTCCAGGTCATTGTCTGCGTGTGAAGGGGCATTGCTAGTTGTAGATGGCTCTCAAGGCGTTGAAGCTCAAACATTGGCCAATTGTTACACAGCAGTTGATCAGGGGCTTGAAGTGGTTCCTGTTATTAACAAGATTGACTTGCCTCAAGCAGAGCCAGACAGGGTAGCGAAAGAAATTGAAGATATGATTGGTATCATTGCTTCCGATGCTCCACACGTAAGTGCTAAAACGGGCCTTGGAATTGAGTCTCTTTTAGATGTGTTAATTTCAGATATACCCCCACCAGATGGCCGACTAGATAGTCCTCTTAAAGCTTTAATTATTGACTCATGGTTTGATTCTTATCTTGGTGTTGTTTCATTAATTAGGATAAAAGATGGAACAATTAAAACTGGCCAAAAATTTAAAATACATTCAACAGGCTTAACTCATTCAGTTGATGAGATAGGCATATTCTCTCCAAAAAAAATAAAGAAGGGCTCTTTGTCTGCTGGCGAAGTAGGTTATTTAGTTGCTGGAATTAAAAATATAAAAGGTGCGCCAGTGGGCGATACTTTACTTGAGTGGAACGATGAGGATACAGAGGCACTTCCAGGATTTGAAAAGGTCAACCCAAAAGTTTTTGCTTCGATGTTCACTATTAAATCAGAAGACTATGAAAGATTTAGGGATGCATTGTCAAAATTAATTCTGAATGATTCATCATTGGTTTATGAGCCTGAATCTTCAGATGCCCTAGGGTTTGGCTTCAGGTGTGGTTTTTTAGGCACTCTGCATATGGAGGTTATTAGAGAGAGACTTGAAAGAGAATATGATCTAGAGCTTATTTCCACAGCTCCTTCTGTAGAATATGAAGTTTTAAAAACAGATGGAACTCTCATAAGATTAGATAATCCATCGCAGCTTCCTGTATCCAATGATATTGAGGAAATAAGAGAACCAATAGTAAACGTAAATATTCTCACACCAAATGATTATGTTGGAAATGTTATTACTCTGTGCACTAATAAGAGAGGCGCACAAAAAAATATGACTTACTTTGGTAACCAGGTTTCTATTATTTTTGAGATGCCTCTTTCAAGTGTAATTGTAGATTTTTTTGACCAGATCAAATCGTCAACAAAAGGTTTTGCATCTGTTGAATATTCCCTTATTGGATTTGTTAAATCTGATCTAACAAAGATCGATGTTTTAATTAATAATCAAAAGGTTGATGCTCTTTCAATGATTGTTCACAAGTCATTTTCAAATACGAAAGCCAGAGATATTGCAAAAAATCTCCAGAAGCTTATACCAAGACAGATGTTTGATGTTCCAATACAGGTTGCACTGGGCGCAAAGATTATATCGAGGGAAACTGTAAAGGCTTTAAGAAAAAATGTAACTGCTAAGTGTTATGGTGGTGACATTACTAGAAAGAAAAAGCTTCTTGAGAAGCAGAAAGAAGGCAAGAAGAAAATGAAACAAATCGGAAGAGTATCTATACCCCAAGATGCATTTTTAAACTATTTTAGCTCAGGAGATTAATATGTTTACTGATCCATTATTTATTTTGTCATTGATTGGAATGCTTGGATGTGTCTATATTTGGATTAGGTTAAACATTTCAGACGTCTCTTTTAATCCATTAATTGAAGACAATTTATCCTCAATAGGCACTCTTTTCTTTGTTGGCATGATAATGAGTATATGGTTTAACTCTGGTGATCTTGGGTTAATTCTATTTGTTGCTGTTGTGATCTCTTTTGCAGTTTTCTTTATAGGAGTTTTTTATAAAAACGAAGAAATTATAAAATCAACAAAAGGTACTTTAATTCCACTTTTTCTAATATTTGTTCTTAGAACTTTTATATACGAGCCATATCAAATTCCTTCTGAGTCAATGTTGCCAGGATTAAAGGTTGGCGATTTTATTCTTGTAAATAAGTATGAATATGGCTTAAAAATAGATAGGTTGAGCAAACCTATTATTGAGCGCAATGATCCTGATTATGGAGAGGTTGTGGTTTTTGTTCCTCCTCACAAGCCAGTCCCTTACATTAAGAGACTTATTGGTAAGCCAGGTGACTCTATAAGGTACATTAACAAAAAACTATATGTTAATGATGAGATGGTCCTTAAGAATTTTGAATTTACTCAGGAGGAGGAAGTAACAAGAAGATACAGATATCCATCTGGACGAATCGAAGAAGTTATAGAGAAAGAGGATGTTAAGTATTTTAGTGAAAACCTTGGCGGCAAAGCATACACAACCAGGAATAGCTCTGAAAGGAACAAAAATTACCCACAGCAATGGACCGTTCCAGCTGGCCACTACTTTGTTGTTGGTGATAACCGAGACAATTCTAACGACAGTCGTCAAGATGTTGGATTTGTTCCAAGAAACCAT
>CALJHI010000056.1 GCA_938075575.1 uncultured SAR86 cluster bacterium
ATGCTGCTAGATATGTTGCAAAAAATATAGTTGCTGCTGGGCTTGCAGACTACTGTGAGATTCAAGTCTCCTATGCTATAGGTGTTGCCGAGCCAACATCTATTAATATTAATACATTTAATTCTGAGAAAATCTCTATGAAAAAAATATATGAATTAGTAAAAAAACATTTTGATTTAAGGCCTAAAAGCCTAATAGAAATGCTTGAATTAAAAAATATTTCATACCTACCAACTGCTGCTTTTGGGCACTTTGGAAGATCAGATGATGGATTTACTTGGGAAAAAACTGACAAAACTGAAGCATTAAAACAAGATGCTTTTAAAGGAAAATAATTAAATGAAAAAGGATTATAAAGTTGCTGATATAGAACTGGCTGAGTATGGAAGAAGAGAGATCTCTCTAGCTGAAAATGAAATGCCAGCTCTTATGGCATTGCGAGAAAAATATAGAAATGAGCAGCCGCTTGAGGGCGCGAGAATAATTGGTTGCATTCATATGACTATACAAACAGCTGTTCTGATGGAGACTTTGATAGATCTTGGAGCAGAAATTAGATGGTCTTCTTGTAATATTTTTTCAACCCAAGACCATGCTGCTGCTGCAATGGCAGCTAAGGATATACCTGTTTATGCATGGAAGGGAGAAACCGAAGAAGAGTTTGATTGGTGTATAGAACAAACTATTTTGAAAAATGGGATGCCATGGGATGCCAATATGGTTCTTGATGATGGGGGAGACCTAACAAAAATGATTCATGATAAGTATCCTGAGATGCTTGAGAGAATCCATGGAATCTCTGAAGAAACAACCACTGGAGTCCATAGATTAAAAGAAATGTTAGAAAAAGGCACTCTTAAGGTGCCTGCTATTAATGTTAATGATTCTGTTACAAAAGCAAAAAATGATAATAAATATGGATGCAGACATAGCCTCAATGATGCCTTAAAGAGAGGAACAGATATGCTGCTCTCAGGCAAAAAAGGTCTAGTTATTGGCTATGGTGACGTTGGAAAGGGTTCTGCGGCAAGTCTTGCGCAAGAGGGAATGATCGTAAGAGTCGTTGAGTCTGATCCAATTTGTGCAATGCAGGCTTGTATGGATGGCTTTAGTGTTGTTTCTTGCTATAAAGAAGGGAAAGTAACAAGAAACATAGAAGATATTAATATTGATATTATGAAAGATACTGATCTTATTGTTACGACAACTGGGAATGTTAATGTGTGCGATTCTGCGATGCTTTCAACCCTAAAGAATACTGCGGTCGTTTGTAATATAGGTCATTTTGATAATGAAATTGATACTGCTTATATGAGAGATAAATGGTATTGGGAAGAAATTAAACCTCAGGTACATCGAATATTTAGAGACACAAGCCCAGATGGCGCTCCTGACTTGAGTAGCAGAAATTTTTTAATACTTTTATCAGAGGGAAGACTTGTTAATCTTGGGAATGCTACTGGCCATCCAAGCAGAATCATGGATGGATCCTTTGCTAATCAGGTTCTTGCCCAAATTTATTTATTTGACCAAGGTTTTGCAAATATAAATGATGAAGAAGTTAAGACGTCTATGATCAAAGTAGAGGTTCTACCTAAAAAACTAGATGAAGAGGTTGCTGCGCTTATGGTTATGGGTTTTGGTGGTGTTGTAACAAAACTCACAAATGATCAAGCAGAATATATTAATGTTCCAAAAGATGGGCCTTTTAAAGATGAAACTTATAAATATTAACAAGCTTGTATTTAAATTAGCGCCGCTTATCTTGGTGCTATTTTTTGTGACTAGTTGTGGGGTAAAAGGTCCAATAGTAAATGTAACTGATGCGCAGATCACATCAAGATAATGGATTATTTTCAGTATAAAAATAATAGGCTTTTCTGTGAAGATGTTAGTCTTGATCAAATAGCTGAGACTCATGGAACTCCTTCGTATGTATATTCAAAGAAGACTTTAGAACGCCATGCGAAAGCATATCTTGATTCCTTTTCATCAGAAAATAATTTGGTATGTTTCTCAGTTAAATCATGCAGCAATATTGCAATTCTAGAGATTCTTAAAAAAGCTGGATGTGGTTTTGATATTGTTTCAGGTGGTGAGCTTAAAAGAGCACTCTCTATAGGCGCGGACCCTTCAAAGATTATTTTTTCTGGTGTCGGTAAATCTAAAGGTGAAATTGAATATGCAATAAAAAATAAAATTTTATCTTTTAATATTGAGTCAGGTTCTGAATTAACTAGAATCGAAGGTATTGCTAAAAAACTTGGAATAAAAGCTTCAGTTTCTATCCGCTTTAACCCAGAGGTTGATTCTGGCGGTCATGACTATATTACAACGGGAAGAAAGGGAGATAAGTTTGGGATATCTTCGCTTAATGAGGTTATGCAACTTGTAGGGCATATTAGGGATTCTGAAAATTTAATGATGGTAGGTTTAGCCTGTCATATAGGCTCACAGATTCTAAACTTAGATAGCTATAAAGCTGCTGCTTTAAAAACTATTGAGCTAGCCGACCAAGTAAATAATCTTGGCGTTAAACTAGAATTCTTAGACATGGGTGGCGGCCTTGGGGTACCTTACAATAATGAGGTTCCTCCAAATCCAAGGGAATTAGTTGAGGTGCTAGAGAGTGTCATGAAAGAAAGGAAGGAGGTTATAGTTCTTGAGCCTGGAAGAACTATATCAGCGAATGCTGGGGTTCTTCTAACGTCTGTAGAATATTTGAAAGATGATTTTCTTATTGTTGATGCTGGCATGAATGATCTGCTTAGGCCTTCTTTGTACGGCGCAGATCATGATGTATGGAATACTAATAACAATATAAAAAAATCAAAAAACTGGAATATCGTTGGGCCAGTATGTGAGTCGTCTGATTTTATAAGAAAAGATATTTTTTTATCAGCAAATGAAGGTGATGTTTTGGCAGTTAGAACGGCTGGGGCCTATGGGTTTGTTATGTCTTCAAACTACAATTCAAGGCCAAGGGGTGCTGAAATATTAGTAGATGGCGATAAAGCACATGTAATAAGAAGCAGAGAAACATTAGAGGATTTGATAGCTTTAGAGAGATTGCCAAATGATTAGTTTTAAAAAAATGCATGGTAATGGGAATGATTTTGTTATTATTAATGCTCTAACTCAGAATATATCTTTAACTAAAAATAAAATAAAAAAGCTTGGGTGTCGAAAAAAAGGAATAGGTTTTGATCAACTTATTTTAATATGCCCCCCCTCAAAGAAAGATTGCGATTTTCTTATTAAGTTTTTTAATAGTGATGGCAGCTCTGCCAAAATGTGTCTTAATGGCATTAGGTGTGCTGCCTCTTTTGTCTGGGATGAAAGTCTCACGCCTCATAAATCAATCAATTTACAAACAGTTTCTCGAAATATAGTGTGTAAAAAAAATAGGGGCAAGGTAGAGGCTCTTATTTCAATGCCGACTTCATATGAAGATAGAGAATTAGAAAGGAAGTTATTAGCCATTCTGGGCAATGAAAAATTTTTTTTGAAAGACTGTGGAAATAAACATCTATGTATTAAGAAGCTATCAATAAAAAAATTCGACCTTCACAGTCTTTATGATCAGCTCGAACCATTGATGTCTAATAATCATATTAATCTATCAATATATAAAAAAATACAAAATGATATTCAAATGAGGACCTATGAGAATGGAGTTGGAGAAACCCTTTCGTGCGGCTCAGCTTCTGCTTCTATTGCATCAATTGTTCTTAATGAAGGTCAAAAAATTAAAGTATCGAGTAATGGTGGGGATTTGCATTTTAATCTTTTCAAAGACAAACTAAAAATGATAGGGCCTACTAAAGTAGTATATTCAGGAATAATAAACAATGACTAAAAAGCTTGATCCTAAGGATGTAGAGGTATTTTTACTTGAAAATTTAGATTTCTTTAAAGACAGAGAAGCTCTTATAACTGAGCTTAGGTTTGGGCACTCTGAATCCAAAGGGGCATCTTCTCTTCTTGAAAGGCAAATAAAGAGACTAAGAGAAGAGCAAAGAGAACTAATGGACCTTCTTACAAATTTCATGGAAACAGCCTCTTTAAATGAAGACCTCTTTAATAAGTCTAAAGATTTGACTTTAAGCATCCTAGGAACTTCTTCTAAAGAAGAGATGACTTCTATAGTTGAAACTGCTTTCCATAAAAAATTTAATGTTGATGTTTGTGAATTATTATTTTATTCAACTTCAGAAATAAAGAATCTAGAAAAAATAACTGGGTTCTCTCTCTTTAAAGGCGCGATATACTGCGGCCCTTTTGCTAAAGAAAAAATCTCTTCTATATTTGGTAATAATAAGGTTGAGTCTATGGTCTTAACAGTATTGGCAGCAAATGGAAAAATTGGGATATTGGGACTAGGCAGTTTTGAAAGAAGTAAATACCTTGGAGATGAAGATACTACATTTATTCAGTACGTAAGAGATGTTATCGAGAAGAGATTGTTAACAATTGACTCTGATGGCTAAAGCAGAATACTTTGTAACTAAAGATATTTCTTTTTACTTGGAATATATTAAAGAAGTTAGAAACCTTTCATTAAACACCGTTGAGTCCTATTCTCGAGATCTTAAAAAGCTATCCATATATTTCCATTCCATAAACATATCCTCTTATAAGGATGTAGATGAAAATATCTGCTCTGGTTGGATAGGTAGTCTTTATCAAAATAATAATAATCCAAGAACTATTCATAGGCATCTTTCAGCTGCAAAGGGGTTTTTTAAGTTCTTAAAAAAAAATGGTCTTATTCATGCTTCAGCTTTTGAGCTCATTTCTGCTCCGAAGGTGGCAAAACACCTTCCTGAAGTTCTCTCACCAGAGGAAGTAGAAAAGTTGCTCAATTTCAAACCAGAAAATACTCTTGAAATAAGAGACTTAGCATTAATTGAATTGATGTACTCTTCAGGACTGCGTGTCTCTGAAGTTGCAAATGTAGATCTGTCTGACTTTGAAGAAGAGATGACTTTTCTAAGAGTTATGGGGAAAGGCTCAAAAATGAGATTGGTTCCTATTGGCAGATATGCGATTGCTGCAATTAAAAACTGGATACAAGAAAGAATGAAATTTGATATGGCTATTAATCCAGCCCTATTTATAAATCTTAAGGGTAGAAGGTTGTCGGTTAGAAGTATTCAGTTAAGACTGGCAAGAATCTCAATAAAGCAAGGTCTGCCTAGGGTAAACCCGCATATGCTCAGACATAGCTTTGCAACCCATATGCTTGAATCAAGTGGTGACTTAAGAGCTATCCAAGAGCTTCTCGGTCATAGCTCTTTATCAACTACACAAATATATACAAAACTCGATTATCAGCATCTAGCAAGAATTTATGATAGGTCGCACCCGAGAGCAAAAAATGAATAGAATTAAACTTATTACATTCGACTTAGATGATACTTTTTGGGATATATCCCCTGTAATAATTAAAGCAGAACTATCTACTAGAGATTTTATAGAAAAGCATATTGGCAAGCAGGAGTGGGGGTCAATGTCAGATTTTTTAAGCTATAGGCAAGACTTAATTAGTCAGGATCCTTCTTTTGAGTGGGATATCAAAGCACTTCGGAAAAAAATATATGAAAATAAAATACAGAGCACAGACCTTTCAGATGATAAAAAAATTAGTCTTACAAATGAGTGTTATGAGTTTTTCTTAAAGCTTCGTCATGATGTAAATTTTTATGATGGGGTTTATATGGCAATAGAGCGCCTTTCTAAGAATTACTCTCTAGGCGTGCTAACAAACGGCAACGCTGATATTTTTTCTTTTGAAATAGGTAAATTTTTTGATTTTTCAATAAGCTCAGTTGATGTAAAAAGCAATAAGCCTGATAAAGCCCACTTTGTTGAGGCTAAAAATAAATATAAAGATTTAAGATATGAAGAGATAGTTCATATAGGAGACCACCCTGTAAATGATGTGGTCGGCGCAAGTAATTTAGGCATTAATCCGATCTGGTTTAATGGAAATGATAAAGATTGGCCAGAAGGCTCAATAAGTGAGCCAATTCAATTTAATGATTGGAATAAAGTAACAAAACTAATTGAAGAACATTATGAATGATAAAGAAATCACAAATGCACTATTAAATATTCTAAAAAAAGAACTTGGGGCTGCTTCAGAACTTCTTCCAAAAAATCTTTTAATTGATATTGCAGAAAAGATATCTCCAAATATAGACAAACTAATAGAGTCAAATGGATTTGTTAAAAAAGCAAAATATGACTCAATGCTAAAGCTTGCAAGAGAGCTTGAAGAAAGAATTGAGAAACTAGAAAAAGCTTAGATAGATTTATCTAACATGTATTTAACGACTGAAGCTATCTCATCTTTGGAGCAATCAGCGCATAGCCCTTTAGCTGGCATAGCGTTATAGCCGTTATATGCGTTATTAACAAGCATATCCATTCCTTTAGGAAGTCTATTTGTCCATTGGCTAGCAATACCAGTTACAGGAGCTCCTGCTACACCTGCATCATGACATGCAGCACAACCAGAAACATATATCTGATCAACTGATCTAGAAACTTTGGATAATGATGTTTGAGCAACCTGGCCGCATTCTTGGCCTTCTAAGCATACATTTACTTGAAGGTGTATTCTTTCAATTACAGATTCATCATATTTCTTTCCATTAAAAAGAAATACAGCGCATAGCGGTATGATAAAGAGGTAATATTTATTTTTCATAATTTTTTTACAGCATTATATATTAAATTTAAAATTATTCTTAAGATTTTAGTTTTTGCATCTCGATGAGGAATTCTGCAACT
This sequence comes from uncultured SAR86 cluster bacterium, assembly GCA_938075575.1. GTDB lineage: Bacteria > Pseudomonadota > Gammaproteobacteria > Magnimaribacterales > D2472 > CAJQGY01. The sequence continues at coordinate 6,799 of CALJHI010000056.1, forward strand.
CTAAACATCTCTTCATAACTTCTTTTTGGTGAAATTATATAGGTTCCATCCACTATCAACATTGGAGTTGATGAAAGTTGTAGTTGTTTTGCGACTTTAATACCTCTGCTTACTTTTTGCTGGACTGCAAAAGAATTGAGATAGGCCTCGGAGGTTTCAGGGGCAACTCCAAATCCTTTAAGAAATTTAACTATGGCTTTTTCGCTATTAAGAAAATTATTCTCTTTATGTATCGAAACAAATACAGCTGAGTGTGCTTTTTGATCCAAGCCAAGCGCTTCAATCGTATGATATAAAGCAGCATGTCTTTGATGGACAGACTGCCATGTAATTGGAAATTTGGTGAAGTTAACATGATCTGGTAGAGTTTTTTTCCATCCATTAACTGGGCCTTCAAATGAGTAACATGCCCCACACCCATACCAAAATACTTCCATCACATCTACAACGCCATCTTGTTTTACCGGTAAAGGGTTGCTAATTTTAGAGTAATCTCTGCCGAGCTTATAATCAGCATATATATTTCCTGTAAAGGAAAATATTAGAATAGAAATAATTGATAATTTAAAAATATTTAGTTTTTTCATTTATATAACCCATGCATATAATTTGCCAAGGCATCGATGTCATCATCAGACAGGTTTATTGAAACTGCCTGCATCACAGAGGCATACTGCCCAGCATTTCTTTCGTTAGCTCTATAAGCTTTTAATGTTGTTGTTAAATACCCTACTTGTTGCCCTGCAACTGCAGGGAATCCAGCAAGTGCATTACCATTACCATAAACCGAGTGGCAAGCCGTGCAA
>CALJHI010000057.1 GCA_938075575.1 uncultured SAR86 cluster bacterium
AACAACAATTTTTGGGCTGCTTCCTTTGGCAATGGGTGTTAGTGTCGATCTCATAGGAAGAGAGATACTTATTGGAAGTAGAATCGTTGACTGGTGGTCAAATCTTGCTATATCTATTGTATTTGGCCTAGGTTTTAGTACATTTATAACTCTTATTCTCACCCCAGCAGTACTAGCTCTGCCATACGGGATAAAGAATGACTTGAAGAAATATATAAAAGCATCAGATTAATCTATTACAATAAGTTATGAGTAAAAATAAAGAAGAAATTAATTTTGAATCAGCTCTTTTGGAGCTTGAAAAAATAGTTAATAAGCTTGAGGATGATAGTATTAATTTGGAAGAATCTGTCCAATCATTTGAAACTGGAATAGAGCTTGTGAAGAAATGTCAAAAACAACTAAAAGAGGCGGAATTAAAGGTAAATAAACTTCTCGATGATGGCCTCCTAGAAGAATCTGAAGAAATCTAAAGAAGAAATGTTAGACAGCTTTCTTCCATCTATTCAAAAAAAAGTTAGTTCTAGAATTAAATCTTTAATAGGTGATTCAAACCTAATTGAAAAATCAATGGCTCATACATCATTAGCATCTAGCAAAATGATAAGAGCAGGTTTATTAATTGCTTCTGGAGGTTTAAATAGCAATATAAAGAGTGACAGTCTTATTTCTATGGCAAGCGCTGTTGAGATGATGCATAGCTACTCTCTTATTCACGATGATCTACCATGCATGGATGATGATGATATGAGAAGAAATCAACCTTCAAATCATGTAGTCTTTGGCGAAGCGAATGCTGTATTAGCAGGAGATGCTCTTCAAGCTTTAGCATTTGAAGTTATAGCAAGAGATAAAAATTTAAGCGACTTGCAAAAAGTTGAATCAATAAAAATTTTAGCATCAGCTTGTGGTAAAAATGGAATGATTTATGGTCAGCATTTAGATATAGAAAATGAAAATAACCCTAATCTTAAAAAATCTGAATTGGATAATATTCATAAACTTAAAACTGGAAAGTTGATTGAATCCTCTATCCTTTTGGGACAAGTGGATTCAGGTCTTGGAGAAAAAGATCTTCAGAACTTAAAAAACTTTAGTGCATTGATTGGTCTTGCGTTTCAAATAAAAGATGATGTGCTTGATGTGGTTGGAGCTAGTGAAAAAATGGGTAAGAGCAACCTTTCAGATCAAAAGAATAAGAAATCAACATATGTGGGTCTTGTTGGCTTAGAAGAATCAATATCTAGATATAAAAAATTAACTAAAGATGCTATTTCATCGCTCAAAAAAATCTCTTTTAGCAATAGAGCTAATTCTAAAGAATTAGAAAAACTAGCAACATTTATTATTGATAGGGATAACTAAGTTTGAAAATTTTCAAAAAAATTCCAGAAAGTAAGCCTAACACTAAATTATTAGATAGTATTAATACTCCTGCGGATTTTAGGTCTTTTTCACTCCAAGAGCTTAAAGTTCTATCAAATGAATTAAGAGAATTCTTGCTTTATTCTGTTGGTCAAAGCGGTGGTCATTTGGGAGGAGGTTTGGGGGTGGTTGAACTTACAATTGCACTTCATTATATTTTTAATACTCCAGATGATAACTTGATATGGGATGTAGGTCATCAAGCTTACCCACACAAGATATTGACGGGAAGAAAAAATAGAATTCAAACAATCAGGCATAAAAATGGTTTGGCGCCCTTCCCTAATATTAATGAGAGTGAGTTTGATGCTTTTGGAGTCGGTCATTCAAGCACTTCAATTAGTGCCGCTCTTGGAATGGCTGTCGGTGCAGACAGCGATCAAAGAACAGTTGCTGTAATTGGGGATGGGGCGATGACTGCTGGAATGGCTTTTGAAGCTCTGAGTCATGCAGGCCATATTAAGCCAAATATGCTAGTTATTTTAAATGACAATGATATGTCTATTTCTGAAAATGTTGGCGGCCTATCAAATTATTTTTCAAGAATCTGGGCTTCAAAAGTCTATAAAGGAATTAAGAAAAGCGGCTCAAGCTTTCTCAAACCTCTTCCTCAGGCATACCACCTTGCAAGAAAGGTCGAAACTTCAATGAAAGCAATGGTTGCTCCAGGTTCTATTTTTGAGGAACTAGGATTTAATTACATAGGTCCGATTGATGGCCATAATATGAAAGAACTTATTGAAGTGATTGGAAACTTAAAAGATTTTGAAGGCCCTCAATTTCTTCACATAATTACAAAAAAAGGGGCTGGGCTTGATGCAGCTGAAGCAGATCGAATTGAATTTCATGCAATTGGAAAGATAAACAGCATAAATTCTGAAACTACAAAAAAACCTAAATATCAGGATATTTTTGGAAAATGGATAGTTGATATGGCAGATCATGATGAAAGCCTTATAGCTATAACGCCTGCAATGAGAGAAGGTTCTGGTCTTGTAGAATTCAGTAAAAAATTTCCAGACAGATATTTTGATGTAGCCATCGCCGAACAACACTCAGTTACTTTTGCGGCAGGTCTTTCAAGAAAAAATAAAAAGCCTGTTGTGGCTATATATTCTACTTTTTTACAAAGAGCATATGATCAACTAATTCATGATGTGGCTGTTCAAAATCTTGATGTTACCTTCGCATTAGACAGATCTGGTTTAGTTGGTGAAGATGGTCCAACTCACTCCGGAAATTATGATATATCGTATCTTAGATGTATACCTAATCTAGTCGTCATGACACCTTCCAATGAAGATGAAACAAGAAAAATGCTAACAACTGGTTATATGCATAATGGTCCAGCAGCAATTAGATATCCCAGAGGAACTGGGCCAAATGTAGAGATAGATTCAAGCCTTTCAAAAATTGAAATTGGTAAAGCTAGAGTAATTGCAGACAGAGGTTCTGAAATTATATTTCTTAATTTTGGAGCATTGCTAGAGGAAGCCCTTGCTGTATCAGATGAGCTTAGTTTAACTTTAATTGACATGAGATTTGTAAAGCCTATTGATGAGGAGATTTTAGTAAAGTACCTCACTAATGCCAAAATGTTTGTTTCCTTGGAAGATGGTTCGATTATGGGAGGAGCAGGAAGTGCTGTTCAAGAACTATGTTCACAAAAAGGAATTGCTATCAAGTCAAAGCTATTTGGAATACCTGATCAATTTATTGAGCATGCATCTAGA
>CALJHI010000058.1 GCA_938075575.1 uncultured SAR86 cluster bacterium
TAAACATATAAATGATGATGGTTGCTCGGTAATTGCTGGCCTAAAAATACATAAAATCAACCCAACAAGATACAATAACTTTATAAAATTTAGGGATCAGGAATTAAGTGAATAATAAAACACATTTTGGTTTTAAAGAAGTAGATGTAGAAGATAAGCAACAACATGTCAAAGGTGTTTTTTCTTCTGTAGCTGAGAGCTACGATATTATGAACGATGCGATGACGGCAGGGATGCATAGGATATGGAAGAAGATACTTGTTGAACTTGCAGATATCTCAGAGAATAGCACTGTGTTAGATATTGCTAGTGGGACTGGTGATATAGCAAAACTTATTTCTAAAGAATATCTATCGTCTAGTGTGTTTATGACTGATATAAATATGGAGATGTTAAACGAAGGTAGAAACAGGTCTATAAATGAGAGTTTTAACAAGAATACTCATTTCTGCCAACTCAATGGAGAAAAGCTACCTTTTGCAGATGAAACCTTTGATGTGATTACTATTGGGTTTGGTTTGAGAAATTTTACAGATAAGAGCGCAGGGCTTAATGAAATGTTCAGATGTCTTAAAGGTGATGGTAGGCTCTTAATCCTAGAGTTTTCTAAACCAAAAAATAAAGCATTTTCTAAGATCTACGACTGGTATTCTTTTAATATTCTGCCAAGGTTAGGCTCTATGATTGCAAATGATGGAGATTCTTATAAATACCTTGCAGAATCAATAAGAATGCATCCTGATCAAGAATCTCTTAAAGAGATGGTTCTTAAATCTGGTTTTAATGATTGTAAATTTTATAACTTACTAAATGGGATTGTTGCAATACATGTCGCTGATAGAAGATAGTCTTAATAATTTTGTTTCCTCACTTGCTTCAAATCTTGAGGAGTCTGCTCCAAATACTAGAAACTCTTTTTATGAAATCTATCCTATTGACCTAAAGATTTGCATTGAAGGTCACCAAGCAATTTATGTACATCTAAGTATAGAAAAAAAAGAAGTTAGTCTTAATAAATTAGCTGATACTCAGTTCACAATTAGGGCTAACATAAAAGATGTTGCCAATTATGTTTTAAATAGAAAAATTAATAGGCGCATGATTGAAGGGGATGAAGAGATTGCTTTGGTGTTCTTAAACCTGTTAAAAAAATCTAATGTTGATTTAATTTATCTAATAGATAAATATTTCGGAAATAATGCTGCTTTTTTATCATCCAAGCTTTATAAAAACCTGAGATCTGGTTCGCGTGTATCAAGAAAAAGTCCTGATATTCTTCATAAGAAACTGCGCGAATTAAGTATAAGGGTTGATAGGTTAGAGGCTTTAAGCTAAATATGATTAATATGTTTATCCTTATTTATGAGCTTTTTAAAATGGCATTTCTTGGCCTTAAAAGTAATATTTTCTTTTCGCCTAATGGCAAAAAAGCAGCTTTATATCTCCAATCACTAGGGCCAATATTTATTAAGTTTGGCCAACTTCTCTCAACAAGGACAGATATCTTAGATGCTGAGACAGCGAAAGATTTGCAACAACTAACAGACAGCTGTAAACCTTTTAATGTAAGCAAGTTAAAAAATCTAATTGAAATAGAGCTTGGGGATTCTGTAGAAAATATTTTTGTTGAGTTTGATGATGAGCCTCTTGCAGCGGCCTCACTTGCTCAGGTTCATGCCGCAACACTAAAAGATGGGAAACAGGTTGTTATAAAAGTTTTAAGGCCAAATATAAAAAAATATGTAAATAGGAATCTTAGAGTGCTGAGGTCGGTGGCAAAGTTTGTAGATCTTTTTTATAGAGAATCTGATAGGTTAAAACCTCTTGAGGTTGTTAGAGATTATGAAGCAACTATTTTAAGAGAGCTGGATCTTCGCCTTGAAGCATCAAATACAAATTTAACAAGAAAGAATTTTCTTAATTCAAATGAATTATATATTCCTGAGGTTTACTGGGAGCTAACAACATCGAATGTAATGGTGTCGGAAAGGATTGATGGGATTCCATGCACTGATATAAAGCAAATTGAAAGTCTTAATATAAATAAAAGGAAGCTAGCAGAGAACGGAGTAATGATTTTTCTTAATCAGGTATTTAGAGATAATTTCTTTCATGCTGATATGCATCCTGGAAATATTTTTGTTTCAAAAGAAAATCTAGAAAATCCTGGATATATAGCAATAGATTGTGCAATAACTGGTTCGCTTTCGAATGAGGAGCGATACGCTCTTGCAAGGATGCTTCAGGCAGTCCTAAAACAAAACTATAAATCACTATCTCAACTATTTATCTCTTCCGGTTGGGTTGATTCTTCATCTAACCAGATTGATTTAGAGAATACATTGAGGGCCTGCTGCGAGCCTATATTTGAAAAGCCCTTGTCAGAAATAGAATTTGGCAAATTACTTTTATATCTTTTCCAAAGCACAAGGCCATTTGGTCTTTCAATGCAGCCATCCCTTGTTCTTTTGCAAAAAACATTGATACATATTGAAGGTATGGGTAGGCAGATTTATCCTGATCTTGATTTTTGGGGAATAGCAGAGCCATTCTTGGATAATTGGTTATTAGAACAATTTAACCCTGCAAAAATTAAAGATTTTATTATTGAAAATAAAGAAGATTTACTTATCAAGGCTTCTGAAATGCCTTCCATGGCATTTGATGCGCTAGATGAGCTTAGCAGCTTCGCAAAATATAGAAATGAAAGCGATAAAAAGCTGAAATTAATGGAGCTTCAGCTGCAAAAAGAAAAATTAATCATAAGATCAATAGGAGTTGTTATAATGCTAGGAGCTATTTTGATAATTCTTTCGAAATAATTTAGGAGAAGCTAATGGGTTTTGGATGGCAAGAACTAATTATTATACTTCTTATAGTAGGCTTAATATTTGGCACACGTAAGTTAAAAAATATTGGATCTGATCTTGGTGGTGCTGTAAAAGGTTTTAAAGAAGGCATAAAAGAAGATTCAGATAAAGAAGAATAAACATTGTTTCAGATAGGCTTTTTAGAGATTGTCCTTTTATTGGTCGTTGGCCTATTTGTTATTGGCCCGTCGAGACTTCCTGAAGTTGTAAAGGCCTTAATTAAGATATATAAAAAAATTCAAAAACAGCTAAGCAATTTCCAAAATGACTTAGAAAGTGAAATTGGTGCCGAAGAAATAAAAAAAGATGTCTTTAATGAAATGAGAATGGAAGAGTTAGACCTATCAGGGCGCGAAAAGAAAGATGACTAATGAAAAAGTTACATCTCATTTACTAGAGCTAAGAACAAGACTTATTAGAGTATTGGTATTCATAGGTATAACTATTTTAATTGGTATTCCTTTTGCTTCGGAAATATATAATTTTATAGCAACACCATTAATCTTAGCTCTTCCTGATGGAAGCTCAATGATTGCTACCCAGGTTTCTTCGCCGTTCATGGCTCCATTCAAATTATTATTATTTGCAGCAACGCTTGTTGCAATGCCTTATTTTTTTTATGAGCTGTGGGGATTCATTTCTCCTGGGCTATTTGAAAATGAGAAAAAATTTGCTGTCCCTTTGATGGTTTCAACAATTGCCTTATTTTCTGTAGGGTCTGGGTTTGCCTACTTTATTGTATGTCCAATAATATTTAGCTTTTTTATCGGAATTGCTCCAGACTCTGTAGTCGTAATGACCGACATATCACAATACTTAGACTTTGTAATTAAGTTGATATTTGCTTTTGGTATAGCCTTTGAGATGCCTATAGCAACATACCTTATAGTTAGCTCAGGAGTTGTAAAAAAATCAACTCTTGCTGTTTCAAGGCCTTATTTAATTTTACTGTTCTTTATTTTTGGCATGCTCCTAACTCCGCCAGATGTATTTTCACAATTGTTTCTAGCGATACCAATGTGGATCCTATTTGAGTTAGGATTAGTTATTAGCAAGGATAAGTAACCTTCAACTATAAGCCCAGCCTGTTAGTCCAATCAGTATCTGAAGGTCTCTTGTTTGACAGAATTCCATCAATAAGTTGGTTAGGAGTATCAGCAATTATTAGATCATCAAAATTTGCTTTGGTGATAAATCCTTCATCAACTGCTTTTTTCATCCAAGCAATTAGATGATCGTAATAGCCAGCCGTATTTAATATTCCAACTGGTTTATTAATTATTCCAAGTTGATTGCTTGCCATAACTTCTGCCAATTCATCCAAAGAGCCAACTCCTCCTGGAAGAACTATAAAGGCATCTGATCTATCCATAAAAACATCTTTTCTATCAAGAAGGGTTTCTGCAACTACCACCTCATTAATTCTAGGATTAACTAACTCTAGCTCATATAGTGATCTTAGTGAGATTCCCAGAGCCTCAACACCATTATCAAGAGCAGTGTCTGATATAACTTTCATAAGTCCAACATTTCCGCCTCCAAAAACGACATTTACTCCCTTTTCAGCAATAAGCCTTGATGTGGTTTTGGCATCTTCTGCATATTGGGGATTATTACCCTCATGTGCCCCACAGAATATTGATATGTTCTTAATTTCCATTAATTTCTCCAAAATTACTGCTAAATTCTTTTATTTTCATTCTTCTAGATCTTCGCTCCATTTCCCTTGTGCTGCTAAGTTATTCATTTTTGCTCTATGAGATAATACATCCTGTGCGATAAAAGTATTTTCTGGCTCTCCCGACCATGCTTTTAAAGCTCCTGCCTGTAAAGCTCTTCCATATGAAAAGCTGAGCTTCCATTTAAAGCCACCTATTTTATTCATTAGATCGAGATGTTTGGTGGCTTGAAGTTCAGTTTGGCCTCCTGAGAGAAAAGTAATACCTGGAACCTCTGGGGGCACATTATCTTTTAAACACTCAATTGTGAGTTTTGCAACTTCATCAGGGCTGGCCTGATTTGCTGCTGAAGAACCAGCAGTAACCATACTGGGTTTAAGCAAAATTCCAGCAAGATTTACGTTGTGGCTTTTTAGAGAGTTAAATAAACTTGATAGGGCTTTTGATGAGGCCTCAAAACATTCTTCAATTGAATGACTGCCATCCATTAAAACTTCTGGTTCAACAATTGGAACTAATCCATGGTTTTGAGCTTTCTTTGCGTATTCTGCTAGGGCCTCAGCATTTCCGTTTATACATTCATCAGTTGGCATATCAGAACCAATTTTTATTACGGCTCGCCACTTTGTAAATCTAGCTCCAAGACCAACATACTCTCTTAATCTCTCATCAAGTCCATCAAGGCCTTGAGTAATAACTTCATTAGATCCATCGCTAGCAGGCACTAGTCCTTTGTCAACTTTAATCCCGGGAAGAGCTCCAACATTGTTCATAATTTCAACAAGGGACGTTCCATCCTTTGCATTCTGTCTGATGGTTTCATCAAATAAAATCACCCCGCCAATATTTCCTTTTAATCCTGAAGATCTAAAAAGAAGTTCGCGATAGTCTCTTCTGTTGTTTTCTGTAGACTCTACTCCAATAGTGTCAAATCTCTTGCCGCAAGTTGGATTGCTTTCATCGGCAGCCAAAATACCCTTACCATCAGCAACTATGTACGAGGCTATCTCTTCAATTGTATTTAGTTCCATTTATATTTTCTCCTTTCTCTATTTTCGCTCTAAAGCTTCTATTGAAGGTAATTTTTTGCCTTCCATGAACTCCAAAAATGCTCCTCCACCTGTTGAACAATATGACACATCGTCTTTGTTTATGAAAGTATTTATTGCGCTAAGAGTTTCGCCGCCGCCTGCAATTGAAAAGCCTTTTGATAAGGCAATTTTAGAGGCAAGATCTCTTGTTCCTTCACAAAATAATGAGTTTTCAAAAACTCCAAGGGGGCCATTCCAAAGAATTAACTTTGACCTTCTAATTACCTCTTTCATTTCATTTGTAAGTCTCTGATCTAGTATCATTTCAGTGCTGCTAACCTCTTCTACTCTTTTTATTAGAACTTGCTCCCCCTCAAAGGTTTGAGATACAACAACTGTTGATGGTAATAAAATTTTTTCTTTAGAGAGAATCTCTGTTGCGATTTCAAGCATTGAATCTTCAAATAAAGATTTTCCAATTTCAAAGCCGGCAGCTTTAAGGAAAGTATTAGCAATTCCTCCGCCAACAATAACATGATCAGCCTTATCATTTAAATTATTAATAAGGCCTAATTTAGAGGATACTTTTGCCCCGCCTATGATCGCAAGATATGGTGAAAGAGCATTATTAAGTGATTTATTTAATGATTTTATTTCTTTTTCTAATAAAAGCCCGGCACAGCACTCTTTGCTTTGTAGTATTGCTGAATGTGTTGATGCCTGTTCTCTATGAGATGTCCCAAATGCATCAAATACATAAATATCGCCTAATGTTCCAAGCGTCTTTCCAAGCTCCAAACTATTACTTTTCTCGCCCACAAAAAACCTAATATTCTCTAAAACTTTAACCCTTGATCCAGTAGTAAATATTTCTTTATTTGATATATCTTGAACTAGCTCAACTTTTTCATTAAGTATGTCTGAGAGACAATTGCAAATAGGCCTTAGAGAATGTTCATCGGTGGGCTCGCCCTCTGAAGGCCTGCCAAGATGACTAATAAGAAGAATTCTGCAGCCATTTTCTAGAGCAAAATTGATAGTAGGAAGACATGCTTTAATTCTTGATAGATCTTTAATTTGTTTTCCTATCATAGGGACATTCATGTCGACCCTGATAACAAGATTTTTATCTATAAGGTTTATATCAGCTAGACTCTTCATCTAATAATGATTTTGCCATTGAAACAACATTCGGAAGTGTAAAACCAAAGTGCTCTAAAAGATCATTAGCAGGAGCTGATTCACCAAAACTTTTAATTCCCAAAACCTTATCAGATTTATTTAATAACTTATACCAAGAATCAGGATGTGCCATCTCTACAGCAAGTGTTGGAATATTTTTTCCTAAAACTGAAAGTTGGTATTCCTCAGATTGATTTAAGAAAATATCTAAACATGGCATAGAAACTACATTGGCTCTAATGTTTTGTTTCTCAAGTTCGCCTGATGCATCAATTGCTAATTGAACTTCGCTGCCTGATGCAATTATTGTTAATTGAGGCTCTGAAGTTTCTTTTATTAAATATCCTCCCTTTTCAATAGCATCAATTTGATCAGGGTTTCTTGAGAGAACTGAGGTGTTTTGTCTGCTAAATATTAAGCAAGTTGGAGTGTCCTCAGAAGTAACTGCATTTCTCCATGAAATTGCAGTCTCAACTAAGTCAGCCGGTCTCCAGTTATTTAAATTTGGTGTTGCTCTTAGAGTTACTAAGTGCTCTATAGGCTGGTGTGTTGGGCCATCCTCTCCTAGAGCAATGGAATCATGAGTATATATAAATGTATTTGGAAGACCCATCAGCGCAGATAGTCTCAAAGCATTTCTAGCATAATCAGTAAATACTAGGAAAGTTGCTCCATATGGTTTTACCCCTCCATGAAGAGTCATGCCATTCATCATTGCAGACATACCAAATTCTCTCACTCCATAATTAATATGGTTGCCGCCTGGACTATTATTGAAAAATACAGAGCTTGAGCTTGAGAATGTATTATTTGATGGAGTTAAGTCAGCAGAGCCTCCCATAAGTTCTGGCAGTTCTTTTACAAAAAAATCTAAGCATACCTGAGATGCTTTCCTTGTAGCCATAACTGACTTATTTTCGTTAGCTTCTTCAAGAAAGTTTGCAAAATTTTCTTCGAAATTATCTGTAAGATTGCCATTAATTCTTCTCAATAATTCTGCATGCTTTTCCGGGTTATTTGCCATATAAGAATCCATTAACGCATCCCAGTTTTCATTTTCAGTTTTTCCAGAATCTTTGGCGTCCCAAAATTTATAAACACCCTCAGGAACTTCAAACGCCTCATAATTCCAGCCAAGTGCTTCTCTTGTTTTTTTGATTTCATCATCTCCTAGCGGAGATCCATGAACGCCGGATGTGCCAGATTTATTTGGGGACCCAAACCCAATAGTGGTTTTACAAAAAATCATTGAGGGCTTACCAACTTCTTGCTTTGAACTAACAATCGCTTCTGAAATTTCTTCAATATTATGGCCATCTACTTCTATAGTTTGCCACCCATAACTATTAAATCTTTCAACAGTATTATCTGTAAACCAGTTATCTATCTGTCCATCAATTGATATTCCATTTTGATCATAAAAACATATTAATTTTCCGAGCTTGTGAGTTCCAGCAAATGAGCAAGCCTCATGCGATACCCCTTCCATCAAACAACCATCTCCCACAAATGCATAAGTAAAATGATCTACTGGGGACATTTCATCTGTATTAAATTGAGCAGCTAAAGATTTTTCAGCAATTGCCATGCCTACAGCATTAGCTATTCCTTGCCCCAATGGGCCTGTTGTTGTTTCTATTCCACTATCAATATCATATTCTGGGTGGCCAGGAGTTTTAGACTTGAGTTTTCTAAAATCTTTAATGTCATCAATATTAATTGGGTATCCAGTTAAGTGGAGTAGGCTATATAGCAACATAGAGCCATGTCCATTAGATAAAACAAATCTATCTCTATTGAACCATTTTGGATTTAACGGATTATGTTTAAGATGATTTTTCCAGAGAGCTACTGCTATTTCTGCCATCCCCATAGGCATGCCTGGATGTCCGGAATTAGCTTTTTGTACTGCGTCAATGGATAAAAATCTAAGTGCATTGGTTGGCTCTGATGGATTCATTTTTTTCCCTAAATAAAAAGAATCATAATATTTTAAAATCTAAATTGATAGAAAAAGAAATCAATTTTATATAAAATTTGGTAATTGCTACCAATTGTTATTCTTTAGTATCAAATACTGTAATAATACCAATCTAAACCTTAACTAAACGCTAGAAAAACATGAGCTATATTTTCACCTCAGAATCTGTATCAGCAGGTCATCCTGACAAAGTTTGCGATCAAATTTCTGATGCCATTCTGGACGCATATCTTTCTGAAGACCCCAAAAGCAGAGTTGCCTGCGAAACAATGATTAAAAATAATTTAGTCTTTGTTGCTGGTGAAATAACCTCTCTTGCAAACCCTAATATTGAAGAAGTTATAAGAAAAACAATTATTGGAATTGGCTACGATAATG
>CALJHI010000059.1 GCA_938075575.1 uncultured SAR86 cluster bacterium
CTTCAAAGAGGTGCATTTTAGAAGCTTTAAAACATAATAATTTTGAGTTTACTTCTGGCAACAAGGGTTATACCAAATGGATAGATGAAATAGTTTGGAGAGAATTTTATAGAAATATCATGCATTCTTTTCCAAAAGTTAGTAAAGGCAAGCCATTTCAGAATTATACAAATGCTATTCAATGGAGATATGACGAGAATGAATTTAATGCCTGGAAAAATGGTATGACTGGATTTCCCATTATTGATGCTGCAATGAGGCAATTAAAAACTGAGGGCTGGATGCATAATAGATTGAGAATGGTTGTGGCAATGTTTTTCACAAAAAATATGCTGCATGATTGGAGGCTAGGAGAAAAGTTTTTTATGGAAAGTTTAATTGATGCAGACTTTGCTTCAAATAACGGTGGTTGGCAATGGAGTAGCTCTACCGGTACTGATGCAGCACCATATTTTAGAATATTTAATCCTATAACCCAGTCGACTAATTTTGATAAAGACGGAAAATTCATCAAAAAATTTGTTCCAGAACTAAAAGATTTAGATAAAAAAGTTATTCACGACCCTGATAGTTCTTTGCGAAGACATCTGGGATACCCAGAACCTATACTAAATCTCAAAGAATCAAGGTTGAGAGCTATTGAGGCATTCAAGGAATCTAGAGAATAGCTTTAACAAAAGCATCAATATATCTATAATTTATATATACAGGAAATAACTATGAAAGATAAATTAGATTTTTACATTAATGGAAAATGGAGCAAGCCTTCAAGTGCGGAGACTATTGAAGTTTTCAATCCTGCTACTGAAGAGGTTATTGGTTTGATATCAGCAGGCACCAAAGAAGATATAAATGTTGCAGTTGGTCATGCAAAAGAGGCCTTTAAAACATTTAGCAAAACTTCGCCAGCAGAGCGAGCAGATCACCTTAAAGCAATTATAGAAGTTTATGAAAAAAGAATGGATGAGGTTGCAACTACTGTAACAGAGGAGATGGGTGCGCCTTTGTGGTTATCTCAAGTGGCACAAGCGACAACCGGCTTAAGTCATTTTAAAGGAACTTTAAAGACTCTAGAGAATTATGAATTTGAGAGAAACTCAGAAAATTATATTGAAAGAAAAGAGGCAATTGGTGTTGTTGGAATGATTACTCCATGGAACTGGCCTATGAATCAGATGTGTACAAAGGTAGCATCTGCTATTGCTGCCGGATGTACTATGGTTTTAAAGCCTAGTGAAATATCTCCATATTGTGCAATTTTATTGGCTGAAATTATTGATGAGGCAGGGCTTCCTAAAGGTGTGTTCAATTTAGTAAATGGATATGGACCTATAGCAGGAGCTGCATTATCAGAAAATTCAGATGTAGATATGATTTCGATTACAGGCTCAACCAGGGCTGGAATTGCTGTAGCACAAGCATCAGCGCCTTCAGTAAAAAGAGTTGCTCAAGAGCTTGGTGGTAAATCGGCAAATATAGTCCTTGATGATGCAAATATTGAAAAGGCTATTGCCTCAGGAATATCTCAATGCTTTTTAAATACAGGTCAAACATGCACAGCCCCAACACGAATGCTGGTTTCAGCTAAAAATTATGATAAGGCATTAGAAATCGCTAAAGCAGTTGTTCAAAAAACAACAGTAGGTGATCCAATGGATGAAAATTCAAAGATGGGACCTATATCAAATAAAGCTCAATACGAGAAAGTCATAAGAATGATTGAGATTGGTATTGAAGAAGGCGCAACTTTAGTTGCTGGTGGCACTGAACTTCCAGATGGCTTAGAAAAGGGCTATTACGTTAAACCTACTGTTTTTGCAGATGTAACTAATGATATGACAATAGCAAGAGAAGAGGTTTTTGGACCTGTTTTGTGTATTTTAAAATATGAAACGGAAGAAGAAGCTATTGAAATAGCTAATGATACTGATTATGGCTTAGCTGGTTATGTGCAAGGTGAGATTAATCATGCTCAAGAGGTAGCAAGACATATTAGAGCTGGTCAAATTACTATCAATGGTGGCAATAGAGAGAACAATGCTCCATTTGGAGGCTATAAAGCTTCAGGAAATGGAAGAGAGCATGGGACTCATGGTCTAGAGGACTATTTAGAGACTAAGGCTATGATTAGTCCGTTAGCTTAATCTAGTAAATCAGGCTCTTTTTTAACTATCATGTCGAATGCTGGCTGAAAGCTAGCCCATGCAGCTATATCATTAGCAATGAACTCTCTTGTTTTAACAGCAGTTTCATGTGGAATGATAATAGGCTTACCGGCTGCCTCTGCTGCTAGCTGAGCTTGGCAGCATCTTTCCATGGATGTATAAAACCATAAAGCAATATCAACTGATGGCCCTGTTGTTAAAATGCCATGATTTTGTAGAATAATTACTTTTTTATCCCCAAGCGCCTTAGCTATTAGATCGCCTTCTTCCACTTCCTCTACAACTCCTGAAAAGTCACTATAAAGAGCCTGTTGTTCATAAAAAGCACAAGCATCTTGTGAGATAGGATCAAGAAGTTTTCCTAATGTTGAAAAAGTTCTCCCTTGTATGGAGTGTGAATGAGCTGCAGCATTTACATCCGGTCGAGCCTTATGAAGCCTTGAATGAATTGCAAAGGCAGCAACATTAACATCTCTGTCACCTTGAACAACTTTACCATCATGATTTACAAGTATTAAATCTGAAACTGAAATGTGAGAAAAATGAACTCCAAGTGGATTAACCCAAAAATGATCTTGGAATTCTGGATCTCTATACGTGATATGACCAGCTACACCTTCATTAAAACCACAGTGAGCAAAGAACCTAAATCCAGCTGCTAACTTTTCAAGTTGATCTCTTCTTACCTCAGCAACATTAGCAAATTCTTTCATCTCAAGGCCTTTTTTCTTTAAAGGCAATCTACCATCAGTTAGGTTAATTTTAATAGGTGTAACATTTGACATTCTTTTCTCCACGAAATAAGTTTGAATGATAAAATAGCTTATCAAATATTGGTTTAAATATGAAATATAGAATCGAAAAAGACAGCCTTGGAAACGTTAAAGTGCCAGAGGACGCGCTTTGGGGAGCTCAAACTCAAAGAGCTCTAGAAAACTTTAAAATTAGTGGCATTAAGTTTACATTTCCTTTTGGAAGGTCATTTATTGAAGCTCTGGGAGTTATTAAATATTCAGCTGCTGTATCTAACAATAAATTAAAACTATTAAGTGCAAAAAAAGCTAATGCTATTAAATCTGCTTCTAAAGGAGTAATTAAGGGTGATTATGACGATGCTTTCCCTTTAGATGTTTTTCAAACTGGCTCAGGAACTAGTACCAATATGAATGCTAATGAAGTTATAGCAAATGTAGCTTCAAAGAAAACAAAAACAGACATTAATGCTAATGATGATGTAAATATGAGTCAAAGTTCTAATGATGTTATTCCTACTGCAATATGTATTAGCGCATCAATTGATATGCAAAGACAATTACTTCCTAGTTTAGATATTCTTATTAATACCATAGATAAAAAAATGAAAGAGGTTAAAGGTAGTGTTAAAACAGGTAGAACGCATTTAATGGATGCAATGCCAATAGACTTTTCTCAAGAACTATCAGGTTGGAAAGCTCAGCTTGAAAGCTCAAAAAAATCTCTTATTGCAGCCTCATCTAGAATGCTCGAACTCCCCCAAGGCGGAACAGCTATAGGTACCGGCATAAATACCCATAAAGATTTTTCAAAGCATTTTTGTAATGAAGTAAATGCATTAACAGGCTTAAAAACCAAACAAGCTAAGAATTTTTTCCAAGGATTAAGTTCAGTTGATAATGCTGTAGAGCTATCTTCTGCAGTCAAAAACTTAAGTATTGTTTTAATGAAGATATCAAATGATCTGAGGTGGATGAATAGCGGGCCTCTAACAGGTTTATCAGAGATTGAACTTGAAGCACTTCAGCCTGGAAGCAGCATCATGCCTGGCAAAGTGAACCCTGTCATACCAGAGGCAGTTGCAATGGCTTGCGCAGATGTAATAGGAAATGACACTACAATAACAGTTGCTGGTCAAAGCGGTAACTTTCAATTAAATGTCATGCTACCTGTCGTTGCATATAATTTGCTAAAAAGCATTACTTTAATGGCTAACTCAATGCCCTTGCTTGCAAGTAAGGCAATTAAAACCTTTAAGATAAATTCTAAGAATATTGAAGAATCTTTATCAAAAAATCCAATATTGGTCACAGCTTTAAATAGAAAAATAGGCTATGTAAAAGCTGCGGCAATAGCCAAAAAAGCATATAAAGAAAATAAATCTATTATAGATGTAGCTCATAAAGAGACAGGCATAGGTATCAAAGAGCTAACAAAGTTACTAGATCCTTCAAAACTCACCAAAGGTGGTATTAATTAAATGGCAGACTTATGTGATTTGACCTGTGAAGCATGTAGGGCAGATGCTCCTACTGTAAGCCCCGAAGATCAAGAGCTTTTATTAAAAGATATAAAAGGTTGGGCAATCAATACCGATCCTTGCGATATGCTGGTTAAAAAATATAATTTTGATGATTACGAGAGCGCACTTTCATTTACCAATGCTGTGGCTGAGATGGCGGAAATCGAAGGACATCACCCCAAGATAATATTAGAGTGGGGTTTGGTTTATGTCAGTTGGTGGTCGCATAAAATAAACGGACTGCATAAAAATGACTTTATTTGCGCCTCAAAAACTGACAAACTTTTTAAATCTTAAAGGAATCTAAAATGGAACAAAACGAAAAACCTTATCAGTCACTAGCATGGATCGCTACTGGAATTCTTATTATTGCTGCATCACTTGCAAGTTTTGTACCTGAGCTTGAATTGCACCATTGGGCTTTTATTTCTGCCAATACTATATGGGTGATTGTAGGAATTCTATGGAAAGAGCAATCTCTTGTAGTTCTCAATGCTGGTCTTACATTAATCTATATTTTAGGCCTGATTTTTTAAAAACCCTATAGAAAAATATCTTATAGATTTTTTTTTCCATTTAGTCTTGGTATAATCCAACATGGACAAGGTAAAATTAAAAGCTCTAACCTTCGATGATGTACTGTTGCTGCCAAGATTCAGCGACTTTATTCCAAGCGAAGCATCAATCGAAACTAAACTAACAAAAAATATCTCTCTTAAGATACCTCTTATCTCTGCAGCTATGGATACTGTAACTGAGTCGAGGATGGCTATTGCTCTAGCTGAGGCAGGCGGTATAGGAATCATTCATAAAAATAATGAAATTGAAGAACAGGCCAATCAAGTAAGAGCAGTTAAAAAATATGAAAGTGGAGTAGTTAGAGACCCAATAACAATAGAATCAAATAAATCTATTAGCGAGCTTCAACAATTAACAACTGACCTTAATATATCTGGCATGCCAGTTGTGGATAATGGTGATCTAAAAGGTATTGTTACAAGCAGAGACTTTAGATACGCAGATAATATGAATGACCCAGTCTCTTCAATTATGACCCCTAGAGAAAAGCTTGTAACTGTTAAAGAAGGTACTTCTCAAGATACTGTTAAGAAAATGATGTACGAAAATAGAATTGAGAAGATATTGGTTATTGATGAAGATAGCTCACTTAGTGGGCTAGTGACTATGAAAGATATTGAAAAATCTGCTGAGCATCCAGATGCTACCAAAGATAGCTCAGGAAGACTAATTGTAGGTGCTGCACTTGGAACTGGATCAGATACTTTAGATAGAGCCAAAGCACTAAATGATGTTGGGGTTGATTTATTTGTCATAGATAGCGCACATGGACATTCACAAAATGTTTTAAATACCATTAAAGAGGTTAAAAAGAATTTTCCTGAAATTGAAATTATAGGTGGTAATGTTGCAACACCAGAGGGAGCAATTGCTCTTGCTGATGCAGGCGCTGATGCTATTAAAGTTGGCATGGGTCCCGGTTCAATATGCACAACAAGAATCATAGCTGGTATCGGAGTGCCTCAAATAACTGCAATCTTAACCATAAGAGAAGTTTTAAAAGGAAAAGGTATTAGTCTTATAGCTGATGGCGGGATTAGATTTTCTGGTGATATTGCAAAAGCAATAGCCGCAGGGGCAGATTCGGTAATGATGGGTGGTTTATTTGCTGGAACTGAAGAGGCTCCTGGAGAAGTTGAGTTATTCCAAGGGAGGAGTTTTAAAACATATAGAGGGATGGGGTCAATAGGCGCCATGACTGATAGAAAAGATGCATCCAATAGGTATTTACAAGATGATATTGATCCGGAAAAACTTGTGCCTGAGGGTATTGAAGGAAGAGTTCCTTATAAAGGCTTGGTTATAAATGTAATTAATCAGTTGATTGGTGGAGTCCGTCAAAGTATGGGTTATGTAGGCTGCAAAACCATTGATGAGATGAAAAAAGATAGTCAATTTATTGAGATTACAAATGCAGGTATGGCTGAAAGTCATGTACATGATGTAATGATTACAAAAGAAGCACCAAATTACCAAAGAGGTTAAAAGCTCACATGTCTAATCTTTCAATAACCAATAAAAGTATTGATACTGTTTTAGTTTTAGATTTCGGATCTCAATATACGCAACTAATAGCAAGAAGGGTTAGAGAAGCAAATGTTTACTCAGAAATTCTTCCATGGGATATTGATGAGAAAAAAATTATAGAAATTAATCCAGTAGGAATAATTCTATCTGGTGGCCCAGAATCTGTTACTGAGAGTTTTACACCACGAATTCCTCAGATCATTTTCGATTTAAACATACCCTTGCTGGGAATTTGTTACGGAATGCAAACGCTAGCAGAGCAAATGGGTGGCCAGGTTATATCATCAAGTCATAAAGAATTTGGACACGCCGAACTCACTCTTGAGAATGAATCAGAATTATTTGAAGATCTTAGTACTAATGAAAACGTATGGATGAGCCATGGAGATCAAGTACAAGATTTGCCTGATGACTTTAAATTAATTGCTTCAACAAAAAATGCTCCTATTGCAGCCATGCAACATAAGACAAAACCAATTTACGCTCTTCAGTTTCATCCTGAGGTAACCCATACAGAACAAGGTCATATCGTTTTAAATAACTTCATTTTCAATATCTGTAAGGCACAAAAAGATTGGAAAATGGACAACTTGATCAAAGAAAGAATTCAAGAAATCAAAGACCAAGTTAAAGATCAAAAAGTTTTACTGGGCCTTTCTGGAGGTGTTGATTCTTCTGTTACCGCAGCATTACTTCATGAGGCAATTGGTAAAAAACTTACCTGTGTATTTGTAGACAATGGACTCCTTAGAAAAGGCGAAGCCGATGAAGTGATGACTACTTTTAAAGAGAATATGAATTTAAATGTTATTAAATCTGATAGCGAAGAGGTTTTTCTTAGGCATTTAAAAGGTGTTTCTGATCCTGAGCAAAAAAGAAAGATAATAGGCAGGACTTTTATTGATGTATTTGATACTGAGGCTACTAAACTTAAGAATATTAATTTTCTAGCCCAAGGAACAATATATCCAGATGTTATCGAATCTTCAGGCTCAGAATCCAAAGAAGCTAGAGTAATTAAATCTCATCACAATGTAGGCGGGCTTCCAGAAGAGATGAAGATGGATCTTGTAGAGCCGCTTCGCGACCTTTTTAAAGATGAAGTAAGAAAAATGGGAGTTGAGCTTGGACTATCTGCAGAAATGTTAAATAGGCACCCATTCCCTGGACCAGGTCTTGGAGTGAGAATAATTGGCGAAATTTCAAAAGCAAAAACAACTATTTTAAAAGAAGCAGATCACATTTTTATCCAAGAGCTTATAAAAGCGAATCTCTACAATAAAGTTAGTCAAGCATTTGCTGTATATCTTCCGATTAAATCTGTTGGGGTGGTTGGTGATGAAAGAAGATATGCTGAAGTTATTGGTTTAAGAGCAGTTGAAACTGTAGATTTTATGACTGCAAGATGGGCTCATTTACCTTATGAATTTCTAGAACATGTTTCTAATCGAATAGTTAATG
>CALJHI010000060.1 GCA_938075575.1 uncultured SAR86 cluster bacterium
TTTTATAACCTCCGGCTTCTGCCATTGCTATTAAGTGAATTGTTAGATTGGTTGACCCTCCACTAGATAGCAATCCAACCATTGCATTAACCCAACTTTTTGAATCCAACATTTCACCTAGCTTTAAATTTTTGTCTGATAAATTTAGAACGCATTCTAGCGTTTTTTCAGTTAGTTTTTTTCTCAAAGGAGAGTCAGGAGGAGTAAAAGATGCGCTAGGTAGCTGAACTCCCATTATTTCAAGAATAAGCTGATTGGTATTAGCTGTTCCATAAAATGTGCATGTACCAGATGAATGATATGCAGCTTGTTCTGAAGCTATAAGGTCTGATCTGTCAATCTCTCCTGTAGCAAATTTCTTTCTAGTATCAGCTTTTTCATCATTAGATATTCCTGTGTGCATTGGTCCAGCTGGAATAAAAGCTATTGGCATATGACCAAATGATAATGCTCCAATCATTAGGCCGGGAACAATTTTATCGCAAACACCAAGACATAATCCTGCGTCAAATACATTATGAGAGAAACCAACTGCTGAGGATAAAGCAATAACATCTCTACTAAATAAAGATAGTTCCATTCCTGGCTCTCCCTGAGTTATTCCATCGCACATAGCAGGAACACCTCCAGCAACTCTTACAATTGCATTATGATTCAATGCAGCTTTTTTAATAATATCTGGGTAATCTTTAAGAGGTTCATGAGCAGAAAGCATGTCGTTATAAGCGGTTATAATTCCTACTACCTTTGATCCATTCACAGCATCAACTTGTTGAGCTTTGTCACATGATGCAAAAGCATGGGCTAAGTTGCTGCAGCCCATATTATTTCTAGCTGAAGATGATTGTTTAGATGAATTATCTAATTTATCTAAATATCTTTTTCTAGTCTCCTTGCTTCTGATTTTTATAGATTCTTCAATTTCAAGAATTTTTGGATGAATTGACATAATATATTACTTACTACTCCCGTTTTTCCAAGATCTAAAATCCCGCTTAAGCAATAAATCTGAGTCAGCTGGACCCCATGAACCAGAATTATATTCTTCAATTGGAGTATCTACTTTTTCCCAAAGATTAATAATATTATCTATCCACTTCCATGAGGCTTCAACCTCATCTTTTCTTACGAATAGCGCGGGGTTACCCTTGATTACATCAAGAAGAAGTCTTTCGTAACAGTCTTGATGTCCCAATTCATAATAATCATCTAGATTTAAATCTAAGGGAAGCTCTTCAAGATTAAATCCTGAAACACCTGGCTCTTTAGTATTGAGTTTTAAATCAATCCCTTCATCAGGGTGAATTCTTAATACAAGCTGATTAGTCTTAGCTTCATTTTTTTTAGAAAAAATATTATGGGGTATTCTTTTGTACCTTACTGTTATTTCAGATGTTTTTGATTCCATTCTTTTTCCTGTCCTTAGGTAAAAAGGAACACCGGACCATCTCCAATTATTTATAAGAACTTTGAGGGCTACAAATGTTTCTGTTTTATTTTCAGCATTAACACCTTCTTCATCTAAGTATGAACATGCTGCCTCACCTTTTGATAACCCTTGTGAATATCTTGCGCGAACAGAATCGGATTTAATGGTATTTTCATCAAAAAATGCTAATGACTTTAAAACTTTAAGTTTTTCATCCCTTACAGACTCACTACTGATAGATACTGGAGGCTCCATTGCTATAAGACATAAAATCTGAAGTAGATGATTTTGAACCATGTCCCTGAGAGCGCCTGTTTTATCATAATAACCTCCTCTTCCCTCCACACCAAGATCTTCGGCCACGCTTATTTGTATGTGATCAATTGCAGAACTTGACCAGCTTTGCTCGAAAATAGTATTTGCAAACCTTAGCGCTAATAGGTTTTGCACAGCTTCTTTGCCTAAATAATGATCTATTCTATAAATTTGATTTTCTTTAAAGCCTAATGATAAGTGTTTGTTAATTTCAGCAGCTGAATCCTTATCTGTCCCAATAGGTTTTTCTACAACAATTCTTGAATTAGGAGTTATTAGACTATGCTCTTTAAGCTTCTTTGAAATATCTTCGTATAGATTTGGGGGTATTGCTAGATAAAAGACAGTGACTCTTTCATTATCAATAGTACCAAAAGCACTCCAATCTTCATCTGATTTGATATCAAGCTTTTTATAAGAGATTCTTTTTTTAAACCTAGACCATGAGTCTTTATTTTCTTCAAAGGCTGGAAAATGTTTGTTCAGAGAGTCTTTAGCTATTTCGATATAATCATCTTGAGATAAATCTTTTGTTCCAACACAAATTATATTACTGTCAGAATCAATGGATGAGACCGTTTCTTGTCTAAACAATGCAGGCAATAATTTTCTTGTTGATAGGTCGCCAGTTCCTCCAAATAAAATCAAATCAAATGTATTTAACATAAAATTAATCTCCAAATGATGAATTTAAAAATTCAATATCTTCAAGTTTTATAGTCAATGCAGTTATAAACTTTGCAGCATATGCACCATTAATTACTCTATGATCATAAGATAATGACAATGGTAAAGTATCTCTTTCTATAACTTCTCCATCTTTCATTCTTAATGATTTAAAAGTTTTGGATAAGCCTATAATTCCTACCTCTGGTGGATTTATGATTGGTGTGAAGAACTTCCCACCGATTCCACTCAAGGATGAGATTGTGAATGTAGCACCTTTTAACTGATCAACCTTTAGCTTTCTTGTTTTCGCAAGACTTGCAAGCTCAAAAATTTCATCAGATATTTTTTTAACTGACTTTTTATCAGAATTTTTTATGTTTGGAACTATCAACCCATCAGGCGTATCTACCGCAACACCAATATTTATATAGTCTTTATAAACTATGTTTTTTAAATCTGGCGAAAGCGAGGTATTAAATTCTGAAAATTCTATAAGTACAGCTGAAATTGCTTTTGCGATATAAGCAAGTGGTGATATTTTTAATTTATATTCTTTATTGAGTTTCTTTCTAAGTATTAGTAATTCAGTTATGTCTGCCTCATCATGCTGAGTTACATGAGGAATATTAATCCATGAGGTATGTAAATTTTTTAAAGCTGTTTTTTGAAATTTTGAAAGAGGCTTTTCTTTAATTTTTCCCCATTTTGAATAATCAACATTTGGTTGATTGAAAATAAATTCCCCTGAGGTTTGTGACGGCGATCTTAAGGCATTACTAACAAATTGATGCAAATCTTCTTTAAGAATTCTATTTTTTGGGCCTGAGCCCGCTACCTTTGAAAGATCTATACCGAATTCTCTGGCAAGTTTTCTGGTTGCCGGTCCCGCATGAGTTGCTGAGCTTCCATTACTTACAGATAAATTATCTGTATGAGAGTATTTTGAATTTGAATTGGATTTATTGTTATGAGGCTTCTCATTTACTTCATCTTTAGTAATATCAGTAATTTCTTTTTTATCCAATTGCACAAACTGGCTTTCAATTTCAAGAAAAGGCATTCCAGTTTCAGCCTTATCACCTACATTTAAAAGAATAGATTTTACAATTCCATCTTTCGAAGCTGGGATCTCCATTGCGGCTTTATCTGTCTCTAAGACTAGTATTGAATCGTCTGCTGAAACTTTATCGCCAGGTTTTACCGATATTTCAATAACCTCAACCTCTTCTACCTCTCCAAGGTCTGGTAAGTTTATTGTTTTTAATCTTATTTTATTTTCTGGTATATCTTTGTTTTTTTGATCTTTAGAAGCATCATCCTCTTTTATAGGTGTGTTTTGGTCCTTACTCGAAGGCTTGATGCTTTCATCCTCATCCGATGGAATGTCCTCGCTTTCAATTTCAAGAAAAGGCATTCCAGTTTCAGCCTTATC
>CALJHI010000061.1 GCA_938075575.1 uncultured SAR86 cluster bacterium
TCTCTTTTTTCTACTGAACAGTTTGATGATATCCAAATTGGAAAAGATGGAAATACGTTAGTTATTACTGTTGCAGAAAGACCATCTATATCCGGCATAGACATTTCAGGTAATAAGGCATTAAAGACCGAGCAGCTTATGGAAAGCCTTGATGGTGTTGGCGTTAAAGAAGGTGAAGTATATAAAAGATCCACATTAGATAAAGTTAAATCAGAGCTTGTGAGGTCCTATGCTTCAAATGGAAGATATGGAGCCAGTGTTGATATTCAAGAAAATTTAAGATCAAGAAATACCATAGAGATCTCCATTGAAGTTGATGAAGGTAATAGCGCAACTATCAAAAAGATAAATATTATAGGCAATGAGGTATTTAATACCGAGGATCTTTTGGATGGTTTCGAGCTTTCCGAAGGATCTTTATTTAGCTTTATAAGAAACGATAACCAATACTCAAAAGAAAAGCTTCAAGGTGATATAGAGACACTAGAATCATTTTATTTAGATAGAGGTTACCTAAAATTTTCAATAGAATCATCTCAAATAAGTTTGTCTAGAGATAAAAAATCAATATTTATA
Organism: uncultured SAR86 cluster bacterium; assembly: GCA_938075575.1. Lineage (GTDB taxonomy): Bacteria > Pseudomonadota > Gammaproteobacteria > Magnimaribacterales > D2472 > CAJQGY01. The sequence goes on from CALJHI010000061.1 coordinate 577, forward strand.
GATTTTAATATTTTCGAAGGAGATGAGTATACAATTTCAGATGTAAATGTGATTGGCGACATACCTTTTGATGAAGAGGTATATTTACCAATAACATCATCGCAAGAGGGTCAAATATATTCTCAAGGTCAAATTACAGCTATTGAAGAGTACTTTAAAAAAATACTTGGTAATCAAGGATATGCTTTTGCAGAGGTTAGCGGGGTTCCCCTTACAGATGATGATGATAAAACAGTTGAATTAACCTACAACATAATCCCTGGCAAAAGAACTTATACAAGGAAAATCTTATTTACGGGTAACGAGATTACGCAAGATTATGTGCTTAGAAGGGAGATGAGGCAATTTGAAGGTGCCTGGACTTCTGATGACAGTATAGAAGCAGGCAAAATACGGCTTGAAAGACTTGGCTTTTTTAAGGAAGTGAGTGTGGAGACAATTCCAGTGCCAACAACTGATGATCAGATAGACGTTCTTTACTCTGTCGAAGAGGAGAGCACAGGAAGTATCGGTGGAAATGTTGGCTATAGTGACTTTGGTTTACAGCTTGGTTTTAATTTGCAAGAACAGAACTTTATAGGTACTGGAAATACTTTAAGTTTAGGCATTAATAAAAATGTTTATAGTGAAATGTATAACTTTGCATTTATGGATCCCTACGCAACAGTTGATGGAGTCAGTGTTGGCTATAATTTATATTTTAGAGAGACCGACTATGGTGAATATAATGTAGCAAACTATTTAACTAATTCTGCAGGAATAGGAGTCCAGTATGGATATCCTATATCAGATACTCAAAGATTGGGCTTGAACCTTACTTATGACAAGACAGATATAAGTATTGGTACTTTGCCTGCAAGAGAGATATACGATTTTGTTGCCTCTGAAGGCAATATATTCGAAACTCTCAGTGCTAATTTTGTTTGGTCGAGGGTAACATTGAACAGAGGTTTATTTCCAACAGATGGATCTTCTACAAGCGTTAGCTTGATGTCAACTTTGCCATTTAGCGACCTGAATTATTATAGAGTAAGCGTTCAACAGAAATTTTATCAACCTTTAAATTTTGGAAATCTTATTTTTGGATTTAGTGGAGAGCTAGGTTATATGGGCGCATATGGAGACTCTAAAGAAACACCATTCTTTCAAAATTTTTATGCAGGGGGCCCAAGATCATTAAGAGGCTTTGAATCAAATACTCTTGGCCCTAGAAGCACCCAGGCACCTTGTTATGAATTTAACTATGCAGAAGGTTCTTGCCCAAATTTGATTGATACAGATGGTGATGGTGAAGCTGATGCTCCTTATGTCAATCCATATGCAAATTCAACTTCTAGATACTATGACGCTCCAATTGGAGGAAATGTAAAGGTAGAAGGAAGCATGCAGTTAATATTTAGACTCCCTTTCATTGAAGATCAGAGGTCAATGAGATCTGCATTCTTTTTTGATTTTGGTAATGTCTTTTCTGATAATTGTAAGGAGTATCAATATAACTGTTATAAACCTGACTTAGGAGAATTAAGGTATTCATACGGAGTAGGCATAACTTGGATTACAGGTTTTGGCCCTATGAGCTTTGCAATATCAAAGCCAACTAATGCAGGGCCTCAAGAGAGAACAGAGGAATTCCAATTTACTGTAGGAAATGTTTTCTAATTGAGTATTTTTCAATAGTTTTAATATAAAATATAAGATTCCAACAAGGGGTAGACATGAATAAAAAATTTAAACTTAACTTAATCGCATTAACAGCAATATTTCTTGCATTACCAGCTTTATCAGCAGATGGTGTTGCTGTAATTGATATGAGAACTGCTGTTCTATCAACACAAGCAGCTCAGGATGCTTTCAAAGCGCTTGAAGAGGATGTAGATTACTCTGCTAATCTTGAAGAAGCTAGATCGATTCAAACAGAAAGACAGACTCTTGCAGAGAACTTGCAGAAAGATGCTGAAACGCTTTCTCAGGCAGAGATAGCAGAAATACAGAGAGATATCCAAGAAAAGACTAAGGATCTTGAGTTTTTAGCTGGTAAGATCCAAGCAGCACAAGAAGAAACAGCTCAAAGAGTATTTGCTGAAAATGGCCCTGCAATGCAAACTATTATTAGTGAGTTAATATCAGCCAAGCAAATTAAAGTTCTACTTGCAAAGAATGAAACACTTCTTTTTAGTGATCCTGCATTAGACTTAACTGATGATGTAACTTCTATGTTAGATGTTCAAGCTCAAGCAACTGAGACTACTTCAACTGAGTAGTGACCAACAAGAATAGTTTTAATCTACTAGAGTTATCAAAACTCATAAATACAAAATTAATCGGCGATGGCAAAGCTATCGTCGATAATCTATCAACTATTCAAGATGCAAATGAAAGTTCGATAACTTTTATCTCTAACACAAAATATTCAAAGCACTTAAAAACTTCTAAAGCAAAAGCTTTTATAGTGCATCCAAATATATTGGAAGAAGGTATTGAGGCCAATTTTTTAGTTTCAGAAGATCCCTATCTTGCTTATGCTATAGCAAGCTCATTTTTTAAACCCAATGAATCTTCAAGAAAATCAGAAAGCATTCATCCAACTGCAAGCATATCTGATGATATAAAGTTAGGGAAAAATGTATCAATAGGCCCAAATGTCTATATAGGCCCAAATTGCACAATTGGAGATGACTCATCAATAAAAGCCAACACATCTTTAGTATCTAATGTGCACATTGGTAAAGATACCCATGTTCATAATGGATCTGTTCTGGGCTCAGATGGCTTTGGTTATGCCCCATCACCAAATGGCTATGTAAAAATTGAGCAATTAGGAAATTTAATAATTGGTTCATCTGTTGAGATTGGGGCGGGCTGTACAATTGATCGAGGAGCTATTGGAGATACTATTATCCAAGATGGCGTTAAATTAGATAATCAAGTACATATTGCTCACAATGTCGAGCTTGGTAAAGATTCTGCAATAGCGGCATGTTGCGCAATAGCTGGATCTTCGGTAATTGGAAATAACTTTAGAATGGGAGGGCTTTCAGGTGTATTAGGGCATTTAAGTATTGCTGATAATGTAACAGTTGGAGCCCATACTTTAATTACAAAAAGTATTTCTAAGAGCGGAGAATATATAGGTATAATGCCGGCACAAAGACCAAAAGATTGGGCTAAGTCCTCAATTTTTATAAAAAGAAGGAAATAATAAAATGTCTAATGTTACCGCTGAGGTACTAAACTATCTTCCTCACAGAGAACCTTTTTTATTTATTGATGAAGTTATAGATATTGATCTTGGTAATTCAATTCATGCAATTAAAAAGGTTTTACCAACTGAAGATTACTTAAGAGGACATTTTCCAGGGAACCCAATTATGCCAGGAGTGATAATCATTGAGGCCCTTGCTCAGGCTTCGGGTATTCTTGGTTTTAAGACAATGGACAAGACTCCTCAAGAAGGTTCGCTATATGTTTTTGCTGGAGTTGATAATGTTAGATTTAGAAAGAGAGTTAGGCCTGGTGATACCTTGCATCTTTTTAGCAAAGTTCTAAATGTCAAAAGAGGGATTTGGAAATTTGAAGTTCGAGCTGAAGTAAATGGCGAGCTAGCCTGTTCAGCAAAGATAATGTGCGCAGATAGGCCAGCATAATGAGCATCCATGAAACAGCAATCATTCATCCAGAAGCAAGCATTGATGAGTCTGTAACTATCGGCCCATATTGTATTGTTGGAAAAGATGTAACAATTGGACCGGGATGCAAACTTCTTTCACATATAATTGTTAAAGGACCTACTGCTATTGGCAAAAACAATTCTTTTTTTCAATTTTCAAGCATTGGAGAAGACACTCCTGATAAAAAATATAAAGGCGAAGATACAAAATTAATTATTGGAGATGATAATATTTTTAGAGAAGGAGTAACAATACATAGAGGAACTATCCAAGACAATGCAGTCACAGAAATTGGAAGTAATAATTTAGTTATGGCTTATGCTCATATTGCGCATGATTGCGTAGTAGGCGATCACAATGTGTTTGCAAATAATGCTGGACTGGCAGGCCATGTAAAAATTGGGAATTATGTAACCCTTGGCGGGTTTTCAGCTGTTCACCAATTTTGTAACATTGGCGATTATGCTTTTACTGGAATGAATACAATGATTACTATGGACTTGCCTGCATATACAAAAGCTGCATCACATCCTGCAAAAATTGCAGGCCTTAATACCGTTGGTATGGCCCGAAACGGCATTAGCGAAGACTCAATATCCCTTTTAAAGAAAGGGTATAAACTTTTATATAGAAAATCTTTAAAACTTAATGATGCTGTATCAAAGCTTGAAGATCTTCAAGAAAAATACTCAGACCCTCATTTAAAGAACTTTATTGATTCCATTAAAGCCTCAACAAGAGGCATTACTAGGTAAGTGACCCAAGACAAAGACATTTTAAAAATTGGAATTGTTGCTGGCGAGCATTCTGGAGATCTTCTAGGATACGAGCTTTTAAAAGAGCTTACAAAAACAAGCAATATAAAATTATATGGAGTTGGCGGGCCAAAAATAGAATCACTGGGTTTATCTTCTGTTTTTAATTTTAAAAATTTACAAATAATGGGGCTGATAGACCCCCTAATTAATTATAAAAAATTAACAAAAGGTAGAAAAAAACTCATACAAGTTTTTATAGATAATGAAATAGATATTTTTATTGGAGTTGATTCTCCTGACTTTAATATTGGCATTCACAAGGCGCTAAATAAAAAAAAATTATGTAAAAATATTCAGCTTGTTAGTCCCTCTGTATGGGGTTGGAGACAAAATAGAATAAAAAGTATCAAAAAATACATTGATCACACAATATGTTTATTTAATTTTGAACATGAATTTTATTCCAATAAAGGCCTGAGCAGCTCCCACTTAGGTCATCCCTTTTCAGAACTTAATGTTGAAAGGAGGGATTATGTAATTGAGAAGTATTCCCTTGAAGAAAAAAGATCATATATATCTATACTGCCTGGCAGTAGAGAGTCTGAGATAAATCATATGATGCCTATATATAAAGATTATATGGAGCTTCAGCTTAAAAGTAATACAGATTCATTCTTTCTCATACCTACATCAGACTCTTCATCTCAAGAAAATATAGAAAAACATTTAAATAGCTCTCATTTACCATTTCTTATAAAACAAAACTCAGTTAGGGATTTTTTATCAATATCAGATAAGTCAGTTGTCACTTCAGGGACCGCATCTCTTGAGGCTGCAGTTCTAAATGCAAACCCAATAATTTGCTACAAGACTAGTTTTTTAAATTATGCAATTATTTCTAGAATGTTAAAAATTGACTTCATAGGCCTGCCAAATCTTTTATTAAAAAAAGAAAGATTTCCTGAGCTTATTCAAAGAGATTGCACTAGTGAATCTATACTCAATACTATTGAAAATTATCAGGCTGGGCAATACTCTGATGACTTAAAACTTCTCTTAAAAGGAGATGGGTTTGAGGTAACTGCATTAAAAATTCTCGATCTAAATTGATAACATTAACCGCAGGAGTCGACGAGGTTGGCAGAGGTTGTTTGGCTGGCCCAGTTATTGCTGCCGCAGTTATTCTAAAAGACAAAATAGCTAATTTAGATGATTCAAAAAAACTTAATCAAAAAAAACGAGAAGAACTGAGTAGTAAAATTTTAAAAAACTCCTATTTCTCTTTTGGCTCAGTCTCACCTAAGGAAATTGATGAAATAAATATCCATAATGCATCTTTATTGGCAATGAAAAGAGCTATACTCAATCTCAGTAAAAACCCAAGAAGAGTTTTAGTTGATGGGCTTTATCTTCCGGATGTAAAATTTACAAAAGAGGCTATAGTTGGTGGGGATGGATTGGTAGCTGAGATAAGTGCTGCCTCAATAATAGCAAAAGTTTATAGAGATAATTTAATGTTTGAGTTTGATAAAGAATTTCCAGAGTATGGCTTTGCGAGCCATAAAGGGTACCCAACCAAATTTCATAAAGACATGTTAAAAAAATATGGCCCAACTGCAATTCACAGAAAGTCATTCAAAGGTACTTAAAGATTATGAATAATGCCTTTTCTCACCTTAGAGTGTCTTCAGAATATAGCATTACTCACGGGCTTTTGACCATTGATCAAATAGTTAACCAGGCAAAAAAGCTTTCAATTCCTTCTGTTGCACTAACAGATAATTTAAATATGTTCGGCCTTGTTAAATTTTTTAATAAATGCGAATCCTCTGGCATTAAACCAATTTCAGGCTCTTCTCTTCAGATTATATTTGATGGAGATGATCTGCCTCATGAGCTCTTATGTCTTGCTAAGACCAATAATGGACACAAAAGCTTGATGAAAATTATTTCTCAAGCACATAATAATTATAATTTTTCCTCACCAATTATTTCATTCAAAGATCTGTGTGAACTTAAAGATGATCTTGTTGTAGTTTCAGGCGGAAGAGCAAGCCACCTTTTTGACCTTGTAAAAAATGGAAGAAATGATGACTTAAATATTAAAATTGACAGCTTCCTTAAGAACTTTGGCGACGATTTTATTATAGAGGTTCAAAATACTAGCAGGGAAAATGAAATAAATTACATCAAGAGCATTTTGCCAATAGCTTCAAATAAGGGAATACCTGTAATTGCTACAAATGATGTAATGTTTGCCTATAAAGATGATTATGATACTCATGAAACAAAAGTTTGTATTAATACTGGTAGAACTTTAGATGATCCAAATAGAGAAAAGATATTTTCATCAGAACAATACTTCAAGTCATCAGATGAAATGCTTCACTTATTCAGTGGCATGGAAGAAGTGCTATCAAATACTAATGAAATTGCAAAAAGGTGCAATGTTTCGATAGATACTAAAGAATACTTCCTTCCAGAGTATCCTGTTCCTAGTAATCACAATTTTGATTCTTTTTTATGTGAGCTTGCTAGCAATAACCTAAATAAATTTATTAAAGACTTTGATGATCAAGCAAAAGCTAATTACATAAAAAGACTCGATTATGAGCTTGAGCAAATCAAAACCATGGGGTTCTCTAGTTACTTTCTAATAGTTTATGACTTTATAGAGTGGTCCAAAAGCAATGAAGTCCCTGTAGGGCCAGGAAGAGGCTCAGGAGCTGGTTCTCTTGTTGCTTTTGCAATAGGTATAACTGCACTTGACCCAATAGAACACGGGTTGCTTTTTGAAAGATTTTTGAATCCAGAAAGGCTATCTATGCCAGATTTTGATATAGATTTTTGTATGGAAAAAAGAGACAAGGTTATTGATTATGTTAGTAAAAAATACGGAGCCGGAGCTGTTTCACAAATTGCTACTTTTGGAACAATGGCAGCAAGAGCTGTTGTAAGAGATGTTGCAAGGGCGCTTGGAAGGCCATATGCACTTGGAGATAGAATTTCTAAAATGATTCCTTTTGCA
>CALJHI010000062.1 GCA_938075575.1 uncultured SAR86 cluster bacterium
AAATGTTCCTGAAAATATAGATTTAATTGAATCTGATAATCATTATCCATACTTCTCAAATTTTGAAATTGAAGGTAATGTCGATGTGCCTAAACCAAGACAGATATTTTCATCTGGTGGAGAAAGCTCTGTTCAATTAAGAAGGCTAGGCGAATTAATGTGGATCTATATCGAAACTCTTCCTTCTACAACATGGCCTATTTCAAAAAACTATTGGGATACTTCTATATATTCTGTATTGAGTGCAGACCCAGATTTAGGAATTATTAAAATTGATTACTCTCAAGATTTATTGCTTGAAATGAGAATAGAACATGGAATTAAAGAAGCTTCATCTGAGATATTTTTATTTAAAGTTGAAAAATCATCCGGTGAACTTGTAAGTAACCCCGATTTTATTCAGAAAGAGCTTGAAAGCGTTGTTGAGTATCTCTCTGAATCTGTTGGGTCTTTTTCAGGAACATCCCTAGCTGCCCAAAACTTAAATGAAAGAAAAAAAGCAAACATATTTTCAGAAAATGGACAGACTGTAATTGAATTAGATCTTAATTTTGATAGAGCTTGGTCTTCTGTAAGCAGAGCTCTAACAGCAGGAAATATTGTGTCTAATGACCGCGATAGAAGTAGTGGTATCTTTTATGTAAGTTATGGAGTTGAGGATGATGAAGGTTTTTTTTCATTCCTTGGTTTTAGGAATGTTGATGAAGGGCCTGATTTTAGTAAAGAAGCTCAATTTGAGATAAATATTACCCAAAAAAATAATAAAAGCTATGTTCGAGCAAGATCATTAGATGGTAATATAGACGAGTCAGAACAGTTATTATCAAAAATTAACGAATTATTAAGCTAATGGAAAAACTTAAAGAAATTACTTCAGGTAAGGCAAAATCATTATATACAACAAGTGATGATAGATATCTTGTTATGAACTTCAGAGATGACACCTCAGCATTTGATGGAAAGAAAAAAGAAGCTTTATTGGGTAAAGGTGCTGTAAATAATCAATTTAATGCATTCATTTTAGAACACCTAGACAGTGAGGGAGTTAACACTCATCACATCGAAGTTTTAAATACTACAGATTCTTTAGTTCACAAGCTTCAAATGTTTCCCATTGAGTGCGTTATTAGAAATAGGGCTTCTGGCTCTATTTGTAGAAGACTCGGAACAGAAGATGGACTTATTCTAGAGTCTCCTCTTTTTGAGTTCTTTCTTAAAGATGATGATTTAGGCGATCCTTTGATTAATGATGAGCATATTTTATCTTTTGGTTGGGCCAAAGAAGAACACATTACTGAAATGAAAAAACTTACTTATAAGATAAATGAAATACTTTCAAAATTATTTTTGGATTCCGGTCTAATTTTGGTTGACTTTAAAGTAGAGTTTGGTCTTTTAGGCGGTGAAAAGATTATTCTGGCAGATGAATTTACTCCTGATGGTTGCAGATTATGGGATGTTAAGACTGGCAAAAAGATGGATAAAGATAGATTTAGAGAAGGGCTTGGAGATGTCGTCGAGTCATATCATCAAGTTGCTGATAGGCTTGGTATGAATATAAAACTTGACTAAAATAGTCAGGTATTTATAATTCATGCGTGAAACTTACTACTAAAAGTAAATATGCAGTAAATGCTCTTACTGAACTCTCTTTTCTTGAGGAGAGTGGACCTGTATCTCTCTCAGACATAGCCAATAATCAAAAAATTCAACTATCTTATTTAGAGCAATTATTTAGAAAATTAAGAATTGCTGGCATTGTTACAAGTATCAGGGGAAGAAACGGCGGATATATATACGCAAAAGAAATAAGCTCTATAACAATAAAAGAAGTAATGGATGCGGTGGATGAGAATTTAGATGCAACTAGTTGCCATGGAACACATTCTTGTAATGATGGCAAGCAATGCAAAACTCATAACTTGTGGAATAATCTTAATAATTTAGTAGATGACTATCTAACAAAAATTACAATAAGCAATCTTGTAAAGGCCAATGATCAGACATATATACAAACTAGAGAAATAAAATAAATATGAATCAAGAAAATAATACAATTTACTTAGACTATGCATCTACAACCCCTGTTGATCCTCGCGTAGCAGAGAAAATGATGAAATTTCTTACTATTGATGGTGAGTTTGGAAATCCTGCTTCAAGATCACATAGATATGGATGGAAGGCTGACGAAGCGGTTGAAGAGGCTAGGTCTCATGTAGCTAATTTAGTCAATTGTGATCCAAGAGAGATTGTATGGACCTCAGGAGCGACAGAGGCAGATAATTTAGCTGTAAAAGGAATTGCAAGATTCTATAAGTCTAAAGGTAACCATATTATTACTTCTAAAATAGAGCATAAAGCAGTTTTAGATCCATGTAGACAATTAGAGCGTGAAGGCTTTGAGGTAACATACTTGGAACCAAATGAAGGCGGAATAATAACTCCTGAAGCCATTAAAGATGCGATAAGGGACACGACAATATTGGTCTCAATTATGCATATAAATAATGAGCTCGGAACATTAAATGATATAAAAGGTATTGGAGATATAACTCGTGAAAAAGGTATCTTCTTTCATGTTGATGCAGCACAAAGTACCGGAAAGGTTCAAATTGACTTAAACAAACTTCCAGTTGATTTGATGTCTTTTTCTGCTCATAAAACATATGGACCTAAAGGTGTCGGTGCATTGTATGTTAGAAGAAAACCAAGAGTAAGACTTGAAGCTCAAATTCATGGTGGCGGCCATGAGAGGGGGATGAGATCTGGAACACTTCCAACTCATCAGCTAGTAGGGATGGGCGAAGCCTTCAGAATTGCAAAAGAAGATATGCAGCATGACCTTATTAGAATTCAGAAATTCCATGATATGTTTCTTAAAGAAGTTAATAACATTGAACATGTATACCTAAATGGCGATATTGAAAATAAAGTCCCTAATATTTTAAATGTTAGCTTTAATTTTGTAGAAGGTGAATCCTTGATCATGGGTCTGAAAGATATCGCTGTCTCATCTGGATCAGCATGTACATCAGCAAGCCTTGAGCCATCATATGTATTAAGAGCGCTTGGAAGAAAAGATGAGTTAGCACATAGCTCAATCAGATTTTCTTTTGGTCGTTTTACAAACGAAGATGAAGTTATTAGAACACTTTCGATTCTAAAAAATGTTGTAGAGAGACTCAGAGAGCTATCACCTTTATGGGAAATGCATCTTGATGGAATTGATTTAGATACTGTTAAATGGAACACACACTAGCGAGGTAGTTAAAAATGGCATATAGCAAAAAAGTAGTAGATAAATTTGAAGATACTTTAAATAATCCACAGGCTTTTAAAGTAGGAAGGTTTGATCCTTCTGAGTTAAATGTAGGAACCGGTATGGTTGGTGCTCCTGCATGTGGTGATGTGATGAAGCTTCAAATCAAATGTGAGCCAAAGGGCAACACACATATAATTAAAGACGTTAAATTTAAAACTTATGGATGTGGTTCTGCTATTGCTTCTTCAAGCGAGCTTGTTGAAATGCTCATAGGAAAAACTCTTGAAGAGGCCAAGGAAATAAAAAATATTGAGATTGTAGAAGCTCTTGAGCTGCCTCCAATAAAAATACATTGCTCAGTGCTTGCAGAAGATTCTATTAAGCAGGCAATTGAGGATTACGAATCTAAACAATAGAAATGGAAACATTCAATCCAAAAGAATTATCTTTTACTGATTCAGCAATAAAACATTTTCAAACAAGTCTCAAAGAAAGAGGTCGAGGGAATGGAATAAAGATAGGTGTTAAAGAGGCAGGCTGCAGTGGATACGAATACTTTTTTGACTTTGCAGACATAATAGATCCCGATGATCATGTTTTTAATAAGAATGGCTGCAAAGTCTATGTTGATAATGAAAGTCTTAAGTTTTTATCTGGTAGCCAGGTTGATTACTCAAAAGATGGTCTAAACTCAGGTATTAAATTTATTAACCCTAATGCAAAAGCTGTATGCGGCTGTGGCGAAAGTTTCACGATTTAGTATGCCTAGAATTAAAATACTGCCTCATCATGAGATATGCCCTAATGGAGCTATTATTGAAAACAACCCTGGCGAGACGATTTGTGAAGCTGCATTACGAAATGGAATAAGAATAGAGCATGCTTGTGAAATGTCTTGCGCATGCACAACTTGTCACATAATTGTCAGGCATGGTTTTGATTCTCTTGATGATGCGAACGACACTGAAGAAGATTTATTAGATAAAGCATGGGGTCTTGAACAGACTTCAAGATTAAGTTGTCAGGTTATTCCAGTCGATAAAGATCTTGAAGTTGAGATTCCTAAATATAATATAAATCAGGTATCTGAAGATCATTGATGAATATTGATTTAGATTGGCATGATATACATGAGATATCTATAAGCTTATCTGATAAATTTCCCGATATTGACCCACAGTGGATATCATTTCCTGATTTGCATTCAAAGATTTGTAATATAGAAAACTTCACTGGCGATCCAGATAAATCAAATGAAAAAATTTTAGAAGCAATTCAGATGTTATGGATAGAAGAATTTGAATAAGTTTCATATAATACTGAAAATTTTTAACTTATAAGGTAAATAAAATGTCAAAAGAAAGAACTCTATCAATAATTAAACCAGATGCAGTTTCAAAAAATGTAATTGGCCAAATAATTTCTAGATTTGAATCCAATGGTTTAAAAATTGTTGCAGGCAAACTTATTCAATTAGATGATAAATTAGCTTCAGGTTTTTATGCTGAGCATGA
>CALJHI010000063.1 GCA_938075575.1 uncultured SAR86 cluster bacterium
TCAAAGCATTTTGAAATTTCTTGTTTTAGAAAAGGTAATGCCTCATCAAAACTTTTATTATCTTGCATTTCATATGCTCTCAGGCCTAGCTTCATTGTTTCTGGCGCTAAATTAACAAGATCATTTACAAGCTTTTCAACCTCTGAGTCCAAATCTTCAGCTTTTACAGATTTGTTAATTAATCCCCATTCTTCAGCTTTATCTGCATTTATGTAGTCTCCCCTCATAATAAAATCCAAACCGGCTCTTTTTGGCATTACTCTAAATAAACCAGCCATAACCATAAACGGCCACAAACCTCTTTTTATTTCAGGAGCAGAAAATTTTGCCTCCTCTACCGCAATAGCATGAGTAGCATTTGTTACCATCAACAATGCGCCTGCTAAAACTGACCCCTGAATTTTACAAATTACAGGTTTATAAATATGTCTCAAACTCAGGCTAATATCATTTGAATCAGGAATTACTGGTATATTTGATTGTGATTCTTCTTTATTTAAGTCTGCTCCAGCACAAAATATATCTCCTTTCGCATCTATTACCACAACCCTAACTGATCTTTCTTGTTTGGCATAAGCAAGTGCATAATTAATTTCATTCATCATTACATTATTAATAGCGTTTTTCTTTTCTGGCCTATTTAATGTAATTGTCATTGCATTATTTTTAATATTAATTCTTGTTGCCTCAAATATTAAACCTTCTAATGTAAGCTTTTTACTCATTTTCTATCTCCTCTAATAATATTTTTGGAACATCTATTATTTTAGCTCTCAAGTACTCACCTAATGATTTTGCTTGACCATCTATCCTGTTATTGGATGAAACCCCATCTTGAAGAATCCCGTGAATATAAAAATTTAAAGACTTAATATTGGGAAGGTCATGTCTATCAATATTGTATAAAGCAAGATCTGGCATCAACTCCTTCAGTTTCTTTACTGTTAAGAAATCATTCAAGAAAGAAAATGAAGAATCTGTTTTAGCCCAAACTCCTATATTTGCACAACCACCTTTGTCACCTGACCTAGCCCCAAACAATAAACCCAAAGGCTTTTTTTCTAAACTTCCAACAGGAGCTGCCTTAATATTAATTGGCTGTTTTTGATAGAAATTTTCATCAAACCCTAATTGACTTGTTGGAATCACTTCAGTAGTTTTTTTATTAAAATGTACATACTCTTTAATATACTTACTATCCACAAGGGCTGGCCAATAAACAATTACAGGCCCTGGCTTTTTCGCAGTCCCAGCTGCAAAGAAACCAGGATAATTCGCTAGAGAAAGCTCAATAATTTTAGCGCTAAAAAGCCTGCCTACTAATGCAGGGTCTTTAGATTTAACAGAAATAGATAAAGTTGCCATTGCTTCTTCATTGGAAGATGGATTTGGCTTATCGGTTCTATGTAGATTAATTGAAACCTCATCAAATTGGTCTTTACCACCAACAGATGTGAAAAGTGCATCTGTAAAGGTTGCAGCTTTTTCTTCAATATCCAAACCTGTTAAAACCAAATCCATTCCATTTCTATAGCCGCCAGCAAGATTAATACAGGCCTTATGGCTGCTAGGCGGACTGCTTCCTCTGCAACCACTAACACAAACCCTATCAGGACCAACTTGCTTTATTTTTAAAGTATCAAAATGACTAACTACATCAGGATTTATATATGCAGGTGAGCTTATTTCGTATAAAAGTTGAGCCGTTACTGTCCCAACTGATACCAAACCGCCAGTTCCAGGATGTTTAGTTATTGTAAAACTTCCATCATTTTTTATTTCTGCAATTGGGTAACCAACATTATCAAAGCTTGGCACTTCATTAAAGAATGAATAATTGCCCCCAGTTGCCTGACATCCACACTCTATTATGTGACCAGCAGCTAACGCTCCTGCTAGCTCATCATAATCTGTTCTTGACCAACCAAATTTCCAAGCTGCAGGACCTATCACAACTGCTGCATCTGTAACTCTAGGACAAACAACGATATCAGCACCTTGATCTAAAGCCTCTTTAATACCCCAGGCACCCAAATAGGCATTTGCAGTTAAGGTTTCATGACCAGATGCTGACAGAGGTATATCTTTATCTATATTTGTAAATGATTCTCCAAGGTCATTTAATTCGGTAATTCTTGGCATCAGGTCATCACCATCTATATAAGCCACCTTGAGATCAACTGAGAGATCATTCAAAATAGTTTCAATCTCTTTAGCCATAGAGGAGGGGTTTAATCCACCAGCGTTTGTAATGATCTTAATATTGTCTAATGAACATTTCTTGGCTACATCTTTGATCTGTTTCAGAAAAGTCCCAACATATCCTTTATCCTCACCTCTTTGAATTTTTTGATTGAATAAAATGGTCATGGTTAATTCAGCTAAATAGTCGCCAGTTAAAACGTCAATAGGCCCTCCATAAACCATTTCTTTTGCAGCAGATAATTTATCTCCATAATATCCACTACAGTTTGCAATCTTGATCACATTCTCACTCATATTTTTAATTTACCTTAATTCCATTTAAAATGATTTCAGTAATTGAATTTGCAGTTTGCTCAGGTGAGCTCGAAAGCTTCTTAGCATTATCATCCTTTGCAAAGTCTCTTCCTATGCTTCCCAGGAGCATTGCAAATGCCTGAGTATCAATATTTTTTATCTCTTTCTTTCTAATGGCTTCTTTTAAAAGTTCTTTTGAGAATGAAGTGATATATTTTTCATGAAAATCTATCATCTTTAATGAGTCATCATCACTTCCTAAGCTTTGGAGATAAACTTTAAATTTTGGCCCAACAGCCTGATTAACATGACGGAGATATTTCTTTAATTTTTCTATTGGAGAGTTAATGTTGGCGACTTCGTCCAAAGCTTCCTTGCCTAATCTCATAAGAATTCTATTAACAGTCATTCTAATGAGATGATCTTTGCTAGGTGATATCTCATACAAAGTTCTTAAAGATATTTTTAATTTGCTAGCAAGCTCAGACATAGTCTGCTTTGGCACACCTTGCTCGAGCATTAATTCAAGCTTGTCTATAACCTCTTTATGTTTAAAAGTTAAAGGTTTTTTTGAGTTGTAGGATTTCTCAATAGAGTTATTTAAGAGCATTTTTATTCCGTATCCATAACCATTAAGACAGCACCATTCTCAACTTGATCTCCTTTAGCAATATAAAGTTCATCAATCTTTCCATCTTTTGTTGCTTTAATAGAGTGCTCCATCTTCATTGCCTCAAGAATTACTAATTCATCACCAGCTTTTACTTTTGACCCTTTTTTGATTTTTAAATCTATAACTCTTCCTGGCATTGGCGCAACCAGACTGCCTTCTTTAACTTCCTCTTTGGGAGCTATAAACCTTGGAATCATATCAAATTTCACATCTCCAAATGGCATGTGTATAAGAATATTATTGTTACTAGTGGATATAAGTGAGAAGTGCCTTCTTCCATCAACTTCAATATCTATCCCATCCTCATAACAGTCATGTATGAAAACGCTTATACAATCATTAACCAATAATGATCCATCTTTTTTTGCTTTATAAGAGATTAGGATTTCTTCATTTTGATATTTAAATTTTATATTCTGTTTAGGCAGCCTTCCGTTGGTCCAGCCAGATGGGAGATGCCCAAGCACCTCATCATTAAATCTATTTACTTCTTGTATCCAAGTCGCAGCAATGGTTGCCGCATGAATAATTTGGTAATTTTTTAATATCAGCTTTGAAGATGGCTTAACTTTTTCTATAAAGTCAGTAGTGGTATTTCCAGCTAAGAACTCTTTTGATCTTAAGGTAGAGATTAAAAAATCTCTATTAGTAGTAACTCCACCTATGTGAGCAGATTCAAGTGCCTTGGCTAATTTTAATGCGGCATCATTTCTTGACATAGCATGAGTAATAACCTTTGCTAACATTGGATCAAACGAAGTCTCAACAACAGATCCAGTCTCTACACCAGCATCCCATCTTGCATCTACTTCTTTGTT
>CALJHI010000064.1 GCA_938075575.1 uncultured SAR86 cluster bacterium
TTTGGTTAAACTTAATCAAGCTCGCTTTTTCACCCTGCTCCTCGGGTCGATAAAGTTAAAAAGCCAATTGGGTGAGCTATGCATGTAGAAGTTAGGCTGAAGGATTAATGGACGCGGGTTCAATTCCCGCCGCCTCCACCATGTTGCAAAGATTCTTTCAATAATATATCTTTAACTCGAAATTAATTTAAAAAAATAATTATGAAAATTAACAATCTATATATTTCACTTATAGTAGTACTATTTTCTACTAACATTGCTGCTAATGGCAATCATGGTGATTTTCACTGCTATTCAACTGATCCTGAGGTGGGTGACTCAGCATTATGGGCTGGAGAGGCAATTGAACTTTTCTCCCAGAATAAATATGCAGAATCTATTGAGGTTGTTGATGCATGTTTCAATGTTTTTGCGACCGAAGCTGTAATTATGCAAAAAGAGCTTGATGCAAAAAAAGCAAAATACCCGCCTGTTGGAAGAGTAACGAGAAATGAAAAAGACAAAATTCATGATAATTGGGCTGTAAATGATGTTGCAATGGCTTTATGGGCTAAGGCTGTGTCATTAGAGGAAATTGGTGAAATTGAACTTGCAAAGAAAGCATATTCTCAATGTATTTTTCTTGCTCATGGTAGAGCATGGGATCCAAAGGGTTGGTTTTGGAATCCAGCTGGAGACTGTATAAATAGAGCAAAGAAACTTATAGAATAAATTATCTACATTTTTCTAGACATATCTTATATAGATCATTAAACTACGCATTCTTTTTAAATATATTGAATTATGGCGAACTCAAAACAAGCAAGCAAAAGAGCAAAACAAAATGCTCAAACATACAAGCTTAGACATGCACAAAGATCAGTTGTAAGAACTGCAGTTAAGGCTGTGCGAGCAAGTATTGATGCTAATGATTCTGTAAAAGCTAAAGAGATGCTTGTTAAGGCAGAAAAAATTCTAGATTCTTCAGCCTCTAAGAACGTGATTCACAAGAATGCAGCAGCTAGAACTAAAAGCAGATTATCCAAAGCTATAAAAAACCTAGGATAATTCCTCTCTACTTTTCTTTATGACTTCTTCAAGGGATTGAAGTAAGCGCTTTGTCCCCTCCCCCGTAGCGGCTGAGATAAAGAATATTTCTTGTTCATTTATAGATAACTCTGTTTTAATGTCATTTGATATATTATGAATTTCTTCATCTGGGATAAGGTCGGTTTTATTGCATACTATCCATGATACTTTTTGAGTTAGATCTTCTTTATATTTACTCAATTCATTTTTAAGTAATTCAATTTGCTTGACATGACTATTTTCATTGGTTGGGAATAAATCAACAAAAATAAGAAGAAGTCCTGTCCTTGAAATGTGCTGAAGAAACTTAATTCCCAATCCAGCACCATCAGAAGCTCCCTCTATAAGGCCTGGTATATCAGCAATTACGAAGCTCGAATCATTACCTTGTATAGTTCCTAAATGCGGTCTAAGGGTGGTAAATGGATAGCTGCCAATTTTAGGTTTAGCTGATGATACTTTGTTAAGAAAAGTTGATTTGCCTGCATTAGGAAAACCTACAAGCCCGACATCCGCTAATGACTTTAACTCAAGTCTTACGGATCTAACTTCCCCTTCAAAACCTAATGTAAATTTTCTTGGGGATTGATTTGTGCTTGATTTAAATCTTGCATTACCTTGACCCCCATCTCCTCCAACAGCAATAGTATAGATGACATTATCATCGCAACAATCTAATAGCTCTTCACCTGAAAGATCATCATAAATAACTGTGCCTCTTGGTATATCAATAATAAGGTCTTCTGCAGCTGCACCAGATTTATTTTTTCCAGAGCCAGGCCTGCCATTTTTAGCAATAAATACTTTTTTATTTTGGAAATCTATTAAGGTATTTTTATTTTTATTAACACGAAAAATAATATCTCCACCCTTTCCGCCATCTCCACCATCAGGGCCGCCAAATGGAATGTATTTTTCTCTACGGAAACTTGACGCACCGGCACCACCATTCCCAGCCCTAACTTCGAGAAAGGCCTCGTCAATAAAATTCATTTTGGATTGTTGTTATGCAGGTATAACGTTGGCTGTTTTTCTGCTTTTAGGACCTTTATAAGTAAATTGAACAACACCTTCAGCTTTTGCAAATAAAGTATCGTCCTTTCCAATTCCAACATTTATACCAGGATGAGTATTGGTCCCTCTTTGGCGAATAAGAATTTCACCAGCTTTAACTGTTTGACCGCCAAATCTTTTAACACCAAGTCTCTTGGCGTTGGAATCTCTGCCGTTCTTACTGGAACCACCTGCTTTTTTATGTGCCATTATTTACTCTCTATTTTAATATCTTTAATTTCAACCTGTGAGTGTCTTGCTCTGTGGCCAATCTTTCTCATGCTATGCTTTCTTCTTCTAAACCTAAGCACAGATATTTTTTCAGACTTAACAACATCAATAACTTCGGCAGTAACTTTAACATTTTCAAGATAAGGCTGGCCAATCTCAACATTTTCTCCATCTACATATAGTAAAACGTTATCAAATGTTACTTTTGAGCCTGGCTCATCTTTTAACAAATCTACGGGCAATTTCAT
>CALJHI010000065.1 GCA_938075575.1 uncultured SAR86 cluster bacterium
TTAAGCTTTTAAATGTATTTTTAATATCAATTGGTATTGGTTTTTCAAATAGATATGATGCTAGATATATTGGTAATGCAATTTTTACTAGTTCTGAGGGTTGAAGTGTAAAAACACCTAAATCCAACCACCTCTTGGCACCATTTATCTCTTTTGCAAAAATTATTGTTATAACAACTAAAGCAAGCGAGGCTATCAAAAAAGAAAGTGAAAGAATTTTATATATGTCTGGATCAGGCTGGCTTAGAGCAAACATAAGACACAAGCCAAACACCACAAACACTGCTTGCTTTATTACAGTAGTCATATTTCCTTGAGATGCGCTAAAAAGAAAAAATAAGCCCATCACTGATAAAAGAGTGATTGCAATAAATAAATGCTGATCAAAATATATCGAAAATCTTTTGAATGAAGCTTGTTTCATTTATTTATCTATTAATGAGTTAAGTACTTTTACAGCAACTGGGCCTGCTACTGACCCTCCGCTCTCTGCATTCTCAATCACAACACTTATAGCATATTTGGGGTTTGGCATTGGCCCAAATGCAACCATTATTGCATGGTCTCTTTTATTAAGATCTTGCCTTATTAGCTCATAATCCTCTTTACTATCTGAACTAACTAATTCGACTGTTCCAGATTTTGCAGCTATTTTATATGATTTTAAATTTTTTAATCTTTTTGCAGTTCCTCTTGGACTCTCAATTACCCCGATCATACTATCGTGCAATCTAACCCAGTCTTGATCTGTAATATTTAAAGAAGGAAACTCTAATGAATCCTTCTCTAGAAAGTTATCTAACAATGAAAGTTTTTCTAGCGACCCCTTATTACTTAAAAAAGCTCCATAAAATGCCAACTGAATGGGTGTGGCGCTTAGATATCCTTGGCCAACTCCAAGATTAACAGAATCACCTTTAAACCAACCGAAATTTAGATTATTCATTTTCCAAGATGGGCTTGGAAGTAAGCCTTTGTCAGGATTGAAGCAATCCATGCAAACATTTTTTCCAAAACCAAACATTGATAGATGATCTATTAAATCATCTATATTTGATTCATAGGCTAATGAAAAGAAGAAAGTATTTGAGCTTTCAATTATTGCATTCTCAAGATTTATATTTCCATGACCGCCTTTCTTCCAGCCTCTGTAAATTCTTTGGTCTTCGGGAAGTACAAAAAATCCTGGATCATTGATTATGAAATCCCAATCAATAATATTATTTTCTAGCCCATACAGACCTATGGCAGGCTTTATTGTGGACGCAGGAGAGTATCTTCCTTGAGAAGCTCTGTCAAAAAATGGTTTATTAGTATCCTGAATCAATTTCTTGAAGTTTGAATTTGAAATTCCATTTGATATTTCATTTATAGAAAATGATGGGGAGCTTAAATAAGTAACAATTGATCCTGTTTCAATTTCAACAACAACAACAGCGCCTTTCCTTCCCTCCATTGCTTCATAGGCAACTTTTTGAGACTTTAGGTCTAAGGATGTGATGATATCTTTGCCTTTTATGGGCTCAATAAAATCAACTTGTTCTAAAAATCTTCCTTTGGCATCTACCTCATAGATTTTTTCTCCAAAGACCCCTCTTAGCTCAGCATCATAGGTGTTCTCAAAGCCTGTTTTTCCTATTAAGTATCCATTAGCATATTTAAAAACCGTTTCACCTATCTTTTTACCCTGATTGAATAAAATCTTTTCAATATCTTCATTCTCAACACCCCCAACAAAACCAAGAGCATGTGAAAAAAGTTTTGGATATTGGCTTGCTCTACTAAATCTTTCATCAATTAAAGCTTCTGGAAACATGAATCGCCTTACTTCAAACTTTGCTATTTCTTCATTTGACAGGGCTCTTTTTACTGTCAACTCTCTGTTATATGTTGATTTAGATTTAAATTGCTCTTTGACATAATCTATATCTTTTTTGGGGATATAAATAAATTTACTTAAGCTATCCAAGTAGTTATCAATATTACTAATTTGAGAGGGCTGGATAATTAAATCGTAACTAGGAACATTATTTACTAAAATATTTCCATTACGGTCATAGATCACTCCTCTTGCTGGCTGAACTAAAACTGATCTAGTTTTATTTTCAATGGATGCTAACTCATAGCTTGAAAAACTATAGACTTGCAAAGTGTAAGTTCTATAAATAAATAATGAGAAGAGGAATCCAAAGAATATGTAAATTAAAATAAGCCTGCTTTTAAATATTCTTTTCTCGATATACCTATCTTCAATATCAATCATTTGTGGTAAGGGGAGTTATTGAGTATGGACAGAGCCCTATACAATTGCTCAACTAACATAATTTTAAAAAGTCTATGTGGGAATGTCATATTAGATAGGGATATGACTCTGTTTGATTTTTTGAGAATTTCCTTAGACAAGCCAAACGAACCACCTATTAAGAAGTTAGTTTTTTTATGGCTCTCAATACATATATTTATTAATTGGCTAAAATCTTTACTGCTCATTTGATCGCCATTTTTATCAAAAGCAATGTTATAAGATGTATCATCTATTTTTGACAACAATGTGGATGACTCAAGAGATATGACCTCAGAAGTTGATCGCTTTGGATGTTGCTGACTTTTTAAATTCTCAAAATTTATAGAGATGTGTTTAGGAAATTGTTTAGTAAAATATCTAATTCCCTCATCTTCCCAGTTAGATAATTTGTTTGAAACGCTAATAAAATTAAATAGCATTCAAGAATTAACAGGTAGAAGAGTATTCTCACCCCATAGACCTTCTAGGTCATAAAAGTCCCTTGTTTCAGACCTCATAAGATTTACAATGACTGAACCACAATCTACAAGAACCCACCCTGAATCAATACTTCCCTCACTTCCAATAATCTCAAGATTATTTTCCTTAACCTCTTCAATTAATTTGTTTGACATAGATTTTGCATGCCTGTTAGAAGATGCGGTTGCAATAATGATAGTATCAGCAAATGATGATATGCCTTTAACATCTAGTGATAATATATTTTCAGCTTTGCTATCTTCTAGAGAATCTAAACAAATTTGTGTAATTTTTTCTTCTGACAAAATGCAATATTTAATTAATGGGTGCTTAAGATATACTAAATTATATTAGACTAAAAAGATAAGTAAATATGGAAATTTATGGTTTAAATTTTTTGTATGACTGGTTAGACAAGAATACTTATATTCTTTTCTATCTGGGGATGTCTTCTATATTAATTTTTTTCTTAAGTATATTTGGAATAAAGTATTTTGCCTCAGCAATACCAGCTGATTATTTCATTAATAAAAAAAGATTTTCGAGGCTTCGAGAACATTCGGTAGTTTTATGGCTAATCTATAAAATAATCAAGAACTTGCTTGGTTATATTTTTATCTTAATAGGTATAGTTGCATTAATTCTTCCTGGTCAAGGGGTATTAATGATATTGATAGGTTTAATAATGAGCGACTATCCAGGTAAATTTAACTTAGAAAAGAAAATAATATCTACAAGCACAATAAGGAAAGGTGTAAATTGGCTCAGAAGAAAGTCTGGTGTTGAAGATCTTAGGCTTTAGGGCTAATAAATTATTAAGAGCCTGTCATCCTTTCAATGCATTTTGATAAAATTACACATCTTTGTGATGCATCGAATGCCTCCAAGAGACTTTGCTTTTCTTGTGAGGTAAGCGGTATTAAACCGCCAAGATGGTAAGCAATTGAATCTGCTGAATTAAAATTCACATCTATTGACATTTCATTGACTTTTGGATGTTTCATGATTTGCGTCAATATACTAACAAACTCAGGATATTCAGCGAGTATGGCTTGATCGTCAACTTCAGGATCAATCATGGCCTCAACTTCAGCTATATTTAAACCATCTTCAAGCTGACATATATCCTTTATGGAAACCTTGTACTCTGATTTTACTGAGATGCCTAATAATCCATTAGGTAGATTATTAAAATCTATTATTTTTACATAAGTTCCTTTTTTAGAAATAGTGATATCATTTTTTGCCTCCCCCTCTTCAAAGAAAGCAATTACAAATCCAGTGTCTGATTTTAATGAGCTCTTAACCATATTTATGTATCTTGGTTCGAAGATTTGGAGTGATTGAATACTTCCTGGAAGTGCAACAATCTTTAATGGAAAAATTGGTACGTTATTTTTTTTCAAGATATTTTATTAAAGGGTTATAGATATTGGAGCTATTTTTATTCGTCATTATTAGAATAATATCATAATCAAATACTCTATCTTTTATATATGAAATAGCATGCTCTATAGAGTTAAAAATCTCTTTATTGCTAGCATTGATTATGCCTTTATGATCTATCCAGATAACATTGCTCAAAGATTGCGGCGCATTAAGCAAGTCATCGCCGTGAAAGCCACCGGACATGGTATTGGATGCTAGTTCAATTATTCCTAAAATTTTAGAATCGCTAAATTTTTTAGTTATTGCCTCTGAAGTCATTTTAATTGCTGTTGGATGATGAGCAAAATCATCGAAGATCTTTATGCCATTAAAATCTCCTTTTAGCTCCATTCTTCTTTTCACTCCATTGAAGCTCTTTAATGATTCGATGGAATCATTAATTGAAATTCCATTTTTATTAGCTGCAAGAATTGCTGCAGAATAGTTTCTTAAATTATGCTCGCCAAGCAAAGGGAGATCTTTCAATGAAAAAATTTCTCCAGATACGGTCAATGATTGGCCGCTAATGCTTAATTGTATTTCAGAGTTATTTATGGCAATTGCTTCGGACCAAACCCCTTCATCAATAACATCCTGAGAATTAGTATCGTCAGAATAAAAGATAATATTACCTGAGGCTGGAATAGTTTTAACAAGGTGATGAAACTGTCTTTTTATGTCAATAATATCTCTAAATATATCTGCATGGTCGAACTCGATATTATTAATAACAAGTGTGGATGGTCTGTAATGAATAAACTTAGATCTTTTATCAAAAAAAGCTGAGTCATATTCATCTGCTTCAACAATAAATATCTCATCTTCTCCGAGATTGGCAGATTTTGCTATTGTGCCTGAGACACCTCCGATAAGATAACCAATATCCTTGCCATGACTTAGGAATATATGACACAACATATATGAGGTTGTGGTTTTACCGTGAGTACCAGAAACAGCAATTACTTTTTTCTTGGCTAGCATCTCTCCAAGAATTTCTGGACCCGATTTAAATTTAAGCTTGTGATTCAATATATATTCAACGGACTCATTACCACGTGAAAGAGCATTTCCTATAATATAAAGATCAGCATGGGGTAAGTCTTTCTTAGCATATCCTTTTATAAGTTTGATCCCTGAGTCTTTTAGTTGATCAGACATAGGTGGATAAAACTGCATATCAGATCCTGAAATGTCATGACCTGAATCTTTTAAAATATGGGCGATGCCCCCCATAAAGGTCCCGCATATACCTAGGATATGTATTCTCATAATGGTTATAATACTTTGGATAATTTAAATATTGAAATATAGGTACAATTTATATGAAAAAAAATGCATTCTATGCCCAATCTGGAGGAGTAACTGCTGTTATAAATGCAACAGCGAGTGCCCTTATTTTGGAAGCAAGAAAGCATAAGGATAAAATTGGCAAGGTTTATGCAGGCAAAAATGGTATATTGGGTGCACTAAGAGAAGAGCTTATAGATACGTCAAAAGAATCTCTTTCAAGTATTAAAGCCTTAGAAAATAGGCCCGGGGGAGTTTTTGGCTCTTGCAGATTTAAATTACAAGATATTGAAAAAGATATTGATCAGTACAAAAGACTGATAGAGGTTTTTAAAGCCCACAATATTGGTTATTTTTTTTACAATGGGGGGAATGATTCTGCAGATACTGCACTCAAAGTCTCTAAGATTAGTCAAGAATTAAATTATGAATTGACATGCATTGCTATCCCGAAAACCGTTGATAATGATTTGGTGATAACTGACTGCTGCCCTGGCTTTGGGTCCGCTGCAAAATATATTGCAACCTCTACACTTGAGGGCTCACTTGATGTTCAGTCTATGTCGGAATCATCAACAAAAGTATTTATCTTAGAGGTTATGGGAAGGCACGCGGGCTGGATGGCCGCATCAAGCATTCTTGCAAAAAATAAAGATCAAAATGCTCCTCATATAATTTTATTACCTGAGGTAACATTTAATCAGAAAAATTTCTTAGATGAAATTAAAAAGAATATTAAATCTGATGGTTACTGCGTTGTGGTTGTTTCAGAGGGAGTGAAGAATGCCAGAGGTAAATTTTTAGCAGAATCAAATACAAAAGATGCATTCGGCCATACTCAGCTTGGCGGCGTGGCTCCTTATATTTCATCATTAGTTTCAGATAAATTAAAACTTAAAAATCATTGGGCTGTTGCTGACTACCTCCAAAGAAGTGCAAGACATATAGCATCTAAAACAGATTTTGATCAAGCTAAGGCAGTTGGCTCTTTTGCAGTGAGGTATGCTCTTGAAGGAATGAATGGAACAATGCCGGTTATAAAAAGACTAAATACCAAAAAATACAAATGGAAAATTGAGCCTGCTAAGTTGACTAAGATTGCAAATCTTGAAAAGAAAATGCCAAAAAGCTTTATTACTAAAAATGGATTTAGCATCACTAAAAAGGGTGTGGAGTATTTACAGCCTTTAATTGAAGGTGAGGCAGCAATACAATTTAAAAATGGCCTCCCGCAGCTAAGAGAATTAAAGCTTGAGCTTGTTAAAAAAAAGTTATCTAGTTGGAAATCTTAGTTATTTAAATCCTCAACTAAGAAGTTCATCTGTTTGTGGAGAGTTTTTTTATCATCTTGATTTAAAAACTCACCAATCTCTATGTCCTTACCTTTTGATCTGAACGAAAGTTTTGTTATCTCATCTGAGCTTTTATCTACGTGAAAGGATGTAAAAGTCCTAAATTCTTGCCAGCTATATTCCACTTTACTTCTTCCTTTCTGAATAAGAACAAGATCTTTAGATAAAAAAATTCTTTGTCTTTGTCGGCTCCAATTAAAATTTAGGTAAAATGCGATTATTAAAATTAATATCTCCAACCCTGCAAAAGGAAGAATTAATGTAGCTCCGAGTAGGAAAAATATAGTCGCGATGCCAATGCAAATAAATGCAATGCTAGTTAGAAATATAACTCTTGCAAATCCATTAAGGGATCCATTGGGTTTGACGTCAATTAAATAACTATCTTCTTTGATTGTTTTTACGATAACCACGTTACAATAAATTTATGAAAGTAATGAAACAATATAGTAATTATATTATGCCTTTCTATGCACCTGCCGATTTTGTTGTTAAAAAAGCAAAAGGCTCACACGTCTGGGATGAGAATAAAAAAAAGTACATTGATCTAACTGCTGGAATTGCAGTAACAAGTCTAGGACATGCAAATAAAGAACTTACTGAGATAGCTTACAAGCAATCTAAACAACTATGGCATCTCTCAAACCTATATATAAATGAACCTACTGTAAAACTAGCAAAAAAACTATGTGATAAAACTTTTGGAGAAAAAGTTTTCTTTTCAAACTCGGGCGGTGAGGCTATAGAAGCAGCAATCAAAACAGCAAGAAAATATTCTACTAAGAAATTTAATAAGAAAA